>CAZLNX010000001.1:0-64335 GCA_964560795.1 uncultured Anaerolineales bacterium
CCTTTTCTCCTGCTCCACCTTAGCTCAACTGCCCCTATTCCGGGAATTGCTGGCTTCATCATGACTAGAGTGACAGGTTAAACATGATTCTGATCTGACAGATAGATCTTCCCCTGAGGTATGGCAGGCTTCGCAATTCATGGGGAGCGCGGCATAATCAAACTGATGCCAGATCAGGTCAAATTCTGTGGCCGTATGGTCAAAATGGGCTAACGCAGCTACAGTGGGATCGAACTCTCGCCCTTGATGATCGGAATGGCAGTCAGCGCAGCGATTCACGGACTCCATTTGGGCGTGGGTGCCGATATTCTCTGTGATCTGTTTGCCGATATCTATGTGACACTTCAGGCACAAAACATCTTGGGTTGTCTCCAACGGCAGGTGACAACGTTCGCACTGAGCCTCGAACTCGGCATGAGAATTGAACCCGCCAAGCGTAACACCAGGACGCGCTTTGGCACTGACATCTCCTGGGCTAAACAGCAATCCACCCTGGGTCCAGAACATACTGCCCAAAACCAGGAACAAGGTCAAAGTCAGGCTTATACCAAGGGGCGACAGAAATGAACTATTTCGCTTCATAATATGGGCTAAGTTTATAAGAATTGGGCTTTTTTATGGTTAAGAAGAAACTGGCTGAAGTTAAGGTTTTATTAAGGCTTGCCGATGAACCCCCTGATCTTCGGATATACTATTGTGGAAGGACATGCTATGACCCGCATATTAGTTGTTGATGATGATGAATTGATCGCGGACTCGCTCAGCTACAGTCTGACACTTGAAGGCTTTGAAGTGAGCGCAGTTGGCAACGGTTCCCAGGCATTGTTAAGCATGGGAACGTACCAACCTGATCTCGTCGTGCTAGATATTATGCTCCCCGATATTTCTGGGATGGAGGTCTGTCGCCAACTCCGAGAACGCAGCCCCATTCCAGTCATCATGCTTACTGCCAGAGATGAAGAGATCGACCGTGTCATGGGCTTGGAAGTCGGCGCAGACGATTATCTGGTAAAGCCATTTGCCTTCCGCGAACTCCTGGCCCGCATCCGAGCATTACTGCGTCGGGTAAAACTCGACCAGCTAGATGGAACACCTCCTATCATTGAATTTGAGGATATCCGTCTGGACACCACTGCACGTCGGGTTTTCAAAGCTAAGCAGGAAATCGAGCTATCGACCCGTGAATTCGACCTACTAACGACACTGATGCACCAGGCAGGCAAGGCAGTCAGCCGGGAGGAGCTCCTAGATTCTGTTTGGGGGCAAGATTGGATTGGGGATCACAGAACCCTGAACGTCCATATCCGTTGGCTACGTCTGAAACTCGAGGAAGATCCTGCCAGCCCAAGTTTGATTCAAACTGTGCGCGGGTATGGGTATCGCTTCAACTGGGCTGAGGAATTAACATAGATGATCCATACCCTTAACAAACGCCTGATTATCTCTCATTTACTGGTAGCGTTAGCCAGTGTTGCCCTGGTCTATGCTTTTGCCAGCCGCACAATATTCCAGTCGGCTGTAGAGCAGACTGAACATCGTATGGAAGATCTGGCCTTCGCAGTTAGCAATGCGCTTGAAGAACCTATGGAGGATTTGTTTGAGGGAAATGCTTCGCTGGCCTCTGTGCAGACTGTCATTGCTCATTGGCTGGCTGATGAAGAAGATCTGGACTATGCCGTTTACCTGCCCGATGGGACCCCTGTTGTCAACAATGATGGCGCATCCCTTGCCTCGCTCAGTGTTGATTCTGCACCTGAGATATTCCTTGCCCTGGAGAGCAAACTTGGCGAAGGTGATGTCATCCGGCCCAACACAGATGGCATTGATATGATCTATGTGGCCGTTCGTATCGAACACGAAGATGAAATTCTGGGAGTGCTGCGCCTGGGAACGCCTCTTCAAATAGCCTGGGTCTCAGCACGCAATTCTCTGATAACCCTGCTGGTCTTTGCCATCGTCATAATATTTTGCGTAGGGATTGCCGGCTGGCTGCTGGCGCGCAACCTGGCCAAGCCCATCGAACACCTTACCAGGGTAGCCCGCAAATTATCTGCTGGAGACCTGAGCGTCCGGGCGAAACCTACCGGGCCAGATGAGTTTCAACGCTTAGCTGAAACCTTCAACAATATGGGGGCCCAACTACAAGAAAATATCAACAAGCTGCGCGATTTTGTTGCCAATGCAAGCCACGAACTGCGCACACCCCTCACCACAATCAAACTGCGCGTCGAAGCCTTGCTCGCGGGAGCCACAAATGACCCTAAGACCGCCCAACGTTTCCTAACCGACATCGACAGTGAGGTCGACCGGTTATCCCATATGGTCAATGACTTATTAGATCTCTCGCGCATCGAGGCCGGGATGGAGAGAAAAAACCTTGCTCAAACCGATCTGGCAACGCTGGTTTCTGAAACCTGTGATATGTTCAGTGTACGGGCACAGAAATCCCGAATAAAACTGTTTTCAGAGCAAGAACCAGACATTCCTTCCATCATGGCGAATGAAGATCAACTCCGCCGCGTTTTGGACAACCTGGTTGCCAATGCCATCCACTACACGCCAGAGGGGGGCCAGGTGTGCATTCATCTCTATTTGGCTGAAAAAAGCCCTTGGGTACACGTAAATGTCAGTGATACTGGAGTTGGAATACCCCCTGTTCACGTGGAGCACATTTTCAAACGTTTCTATCGCGCTGACCGAACCCGAGCCCATGAAAAACGAGCTCACGGGACCGGGTTGGGCCTGGCCATTGTAAAATCAATTATTGAGGCACATGAGGGAATAATCTCAGCGACCAGTGAACTGGGAAAAGGTACCACATTCCACATCAAACTCCCCCTGTTACAACAATCTGCGAAGGATTAATTTCAGCCCTTTTAGCCCATTTATATAGGAAGCGCTCGAATATGAGCAGACGCGTTCACAGCACAATCTATTCGACATCTATCTGAGCTATCCACGGGGTTTTTAGAGAATTTGCAAAAAGTTCATATATAATGAAGAAAGCAATGTGTAATGAACATGCCATTGCACTATTCAGACTTTCGAGATCGGTTTCTTATTTCCAGCTTTTCACACACGAGTAATGTGAGCCCAATGATCAGAACACAATCTCTAGCAGAACGCCGCCTTTCCGAAACGGGCACCGTGCGCTTTCTAAAGGAGTATTTCGGGAACACCGCCTGGTTCCCAATTGCCAATACTCTTCTCGAAATCCTGTTGGAGGGGGCATCTGCTTTCATACGAAAACCAGATTTTTACGCCATCCTGTTCGCCAGCCTGTTGCAGGCGCTTTTCCTTAGTCGCCGTAAGAGCTCTGACAGACCCATGCGTCTGCTTGGCAACTTGATTGGGCCTGCTATCTACACATTCGTAGAAATACTTTTGGAAGGTACGGAGTTTTTCCAAAGCCCCAACCACATTGCTTATTGGGGATTTTCGCTGGCAATTGGAATGTTGCAAGAAGTTCAACCTTTTGTACGCGAAAAGGTGCTTGGTGTGATCGTTATCCTGGAAAACCTGATCCGAACCAGCATACTACTGACGATGTATATTATTTTCGAGTTTATCTCCGATCCCGAAATATACTTCGACATTTCTTCATTTCTGAGTGACTCAAGCCATCAATTCATCTCGCTTGCAATTCCTCTATTGGGGATCAGTCTGGGCGTTGCTGATTTAACAGCCCGTAGATACCTGTCTTTACTATCCCAAACATCATCACAACTCAAAATATACGCTGAGTGGTTGCTAGGTCGCGATTTTCTTGACCGCTTGATTGTTAATCCCGATGCACTCTCGCTAACGCGTCGCGAGCGCACAGTCCTTTTTATGGATATTCGTGGTTTCACAGCTTGGAGCGAAAAGCGCACCCCTGAAGAAGTGGTTGGATTTCTCAACCGCTTTTATACACTAGGCGAGGAGATACTTACTCGGTGCAGCGCGATAAAGTTTAAATACAACGCAGACGAAATTATGGCGGTATTCTCAACTCCCACTGATGCTCTTCAGGCTGCTCAAGATTTGCGGGATGAGAGTATGGGTTTACTCGATGAACAAGATTTGGGAGCTGGCATTGGCGTGCACACTGGCCCATTAGTAGAAGGGCTCTTAGGCAGTACGGGGGTTCGCTTTTACGATGTCATTGGCGACACAGTCAATACGGCTCAACGACTAGAAAGTGCGGCTGCAGCAGCCGAAATTATTTGTTCAGAATCTGTACGGCAAGCTCTCCCTGATCTAAATTATGCACCATGCCGACAAATCACCGTCAAGGGAAAACAAGAAGCCCTCAAAGTTTACCCCCTATTGATAAGCTAAGTTCCCCAATTGCGTGTCTTTACAATTTCTGCCATAACCGCCAGGGCGATCTCTTCTGGCGAACGTCCCCCTAAATCTAAACCAATAGGTGCGTGCAAACGGTCAAGCTGTTCTTCACTTATCCCAGCTTCAATGAGTCGCTGGCGACGTTTGGCATGGGTCTTACGGCTGCCCAGCGCGCCGATATAGAAAACCGGACTGTCTAAGGCAGCTTTGAGGGCAGGGTCATCGATCTTTGGATCATGGGTAAGCATGGCAATCGCCGTTGATGAAGTTAACACCACTTCCTCGAAAGCCTTATCTGGCCAGGCTTGAATGAGTTGATCGACATGGGGAAAGCGCTCCTGGCTGCCGAACATTTTACGTGGGTCGACCACGATCGTGCGATACCCCAACGTCTTGGCCAGCGATGCCAGAGGGATAGCAATGTGCACTCCACCAACCATAATCAAAGTTGGCGAGGGTTTGACAACATTGATAAACAGTTCTATAGATTCATCAATCTCAACTCGTAGTGATTTGCCTTCTTCCAGGGCGCTTTGGGCGTAGTGCAAAGCTTTCGTATCAAGATCAGGCCCAAAGGTGCCCACGGATCCACTCTCTTCAAGAACGAGCATCTCCTGACCTAGAACCGACTCCGGGGCACGGATGATCATCACCGAAGCCACCGGTTTTCCCTGATTAATTTCTTTTGTGAGATTCTTATAAATATCGATGTCCAGGGGGCGCACAAATACTTCAATGGTTCCGCCACAGGACAAACCCACATCCCAGGCAGTCTCGTCAGCAACCCCAAAGTGCAGCAGCCGTGGTTGGGAATTCTTCAGAACTTCGATCCCAGCCTCGAGCACTGCGCCTTCAACACATCCCCCACTGACCGAGCCTGAAATGCCACCATCTGAGGTCAAAGCCATATTAGCGCCAACCGCGCGGGGAGATGATCCCCAGGTTTGGATCACCGTAGCCAGGGCAATAGATTTTCCCTGATCAGCCCATGTAGAAATATCAGGCAGCACATCAAGCATAGTTATAGTTTACCAATATCTTCTTGCCACAGGGTAGGATTGTTATCGACAAACTCTTTCATCATTTGTTTGCACGAGTCCAAATCAAGGTCGATGACTTCTACGCCATGCTGCTCTAAAAACTCAAGCGTTCCAGAGAACGTTGCTGATTCGCCAACGATGACCTTCTTGATACCAAACTGCACGATAGCACCAGAACAGAGATAACAAGGCATCAGGGTGGAATATAAAACTGTATCGCGGTATGAGCCAACACGACCAGCTTCCTGCAAACAATGAATCTCCGCATGCAGTATGGGGTTATCTTGCTGGATGCGCTGATTATGACCACTTCCACATACCTGATCCCCTTTGACCAACACAGACCCAATCGGGATTCCGCCTTCCGCTAATCCTTTGCGCGCTTCTTCAATTGCCAATTCCATGAATTTGTCCATGTACTACCTCCAATAAATTTTCACCAACACTGGTGCTACGCAGCATAGATTTTGGATTTTATTGGTCAATTTTACTCCATTAAATACAGCAGGCCCAACCTGTATGAAATTGGACCTGCAAATTGATGAATCTCGCACCCGACGCTAATTTAGATTTTCCAGCGCAGCCTTTACTCGTTTCTTGTCAGCCGGGATATCATTTATTCGGATGCCCGCGGCGTCATAGATGGCATTCAGGATCGCCGGCGCGGTGGCCAACGACGGCGCTTCGGCAAAACCTTTCACTCCCAGGGGACCTTCAGGGTGCGGCACTTCTACCATGGCAGGGATAATTTCCGGGGTCATGTCCGCGGGGGGGATCTTGCATTTGCGCAGTGTATCGGTTAAGTTGATCCCTTTTTCTACAACGAACTCTTCAGAGAGAGCATATCCTAAACCCATCACCACGCCCCCATGGATCTGACCTTCGACAACCGTTCTGTTGAGAACATTGCCCAGGTCGTTGGCTGAGATCACGGTCAGCACTTTGACATCGCCTGTGCGCATATTGACTTCGACCACAGCGACCTGCGTGTTATAGGCATAGCACCAGTGCGTAGCACGCGACTCAAAGCCTGGCTTGCCATAGTGGCTGGTCTCGTCTTCCAAAAGAGGGTCGGTTTTGCTGGGGTTATATTCTTTTTCAACAACAAACTTTCTGCCGATCTGACCTAGCTCGATGGAGTTCCCCGTTTCAGGATCGACAACCAGCTTACCGTCCAATTTCAACTTGCCGGGTTCTTGCTCCAGCATCTCCGCGGCACGGCTGAAGATCTCGTCCTTCAAGGCGCGACAAACCATCACTGTGGCGTTCCCGGTCATATAGGTTTGGCGAGACGCTGTGGTGGGGCCTGTCGGCGGCGTGATGGCTGTGTCCGGTCCGACAATCTCGATATTATCGATGGGAAGGCCTAACTCCATAGAGACCAGCTTGGCAATCCCCGAATAAGCTCCCTGCCCATATTCGTGCTGACTATGCCGCAAGACCGCGTTTCCTTCGCTATCCAGCTCGATGATAGCCCCCGCCCGTTCGGTCAGGCCGTGACCGAAACCGATATTCTTGACGGCCGAAGCGACACCATAACCGATCTTCTTGTCTCCATTTGATGAAGGAAGTTGGATGTTCTGAAATTCCCTTTGGGCTGCTTCGACGGTCTCTTTGATGGATACTACGCCCGCAGGTAGGATGTGATCCGCCGCTGTCGGCAAATCCACGTCCAGGCCATTGATCAGCCGGATTGTGAAGGGGTCGATATCCAATTGTCGGGCGATCTCATCCAATTGCTGCTCAATGGCCACCGCAACCTGGTTGACCCCAAAACCTCGCATGGCACCACACAGCACATTGTTGGTATACCAGGCCCAACCCTCCAGGCGCAAATTAGGCACATAGTAAGGACCAGCGCCGAAGACCAGGGTATTTTCGAGCACATCGAAACTAAGCGACATGTAAGCCCCGGCGTCGAGCACGACATCTGAGTCAACAGCCAAGATTTTGCCATCTTTGTCCGCACCGGTCTTGTAATGCATCCAGGCTGGGTGGCGCTTGACATGCACCCTCAGGGATTCCTCGCGATCCAGGACAATCTTGACCCTTTTACCAGAAAGTTTAGCCCCTAAAGCCAAGTGCTGCTCGATGATCAGGTCTTCTTTGCCGCCAAAGGCGCCCCCTATGGGCAACTGCACCACGCGGATCTTCTCCTCGGGCATATCCAGAATTTCTGAAAGCTGTGTGCGCACATCAAAGGCACATTGAGTGCCCATCTTCAGCACAACTCCGCCATCGGGTCTGGGATACGCGATACCCGACTCAGGTTCCATAAAACCATGCTCAATGAAGGGCGTGGTGTAATCGCCTTCTACGATCACGGCACATTCGGCGAAAGCATCGTCAACATCGCCACGTTCGATCACCGCGTGATGAGCCAGATTGCCCTTCTCGTGAACCTTGGGCGCATCAGTTGCAGCAGCTTCTCCGGGGGTAAAGACACCAGGCAAAACCTTGTATTGCACTTTGATTTTGTTCACAGCTTGCTGCGCGATCTCAGGTGTTGTGGCAAATATTGAAGCCAGTGAGTCTCCGATGTAGCGAGTCTTATCTTCGGCAATAGCGGGTTGGTCACGGATTACAATACCAGCCAGATTCTTCCCAGTTATATCCTTAGCCGTGATCACCAGCTCGACACCTTCAATAGCTTCTGCTTCTAAGGTATCAATGCCCAAAATCTCGGCATGCGGGTGCTCCGCCCAAAGGATCTTCCCGTGCAGCATGCCCTCTTCGCGGATATCATCACCAAACAGGGTCGTTCCTGTAACTAAATCAACCGCATCGCGGGTCAACAAGGTCGACCTGACTTGATCACCTTCAGGCGCGATCGGTGGGACTTCATCACCATCACGGATCATCTTCCCTGCCGACTCGATAGCATCAAAGATTTTCAAATAACCAGTACAGCGGCACAGACTGTTGTTCTTGGTCAGGGCAGTTTTGATCTCTTCCCGCGTCGGATCGGGATTGTTTTCCAGCAAAACCTTGGAAGCCATGATCATGCCTGGGGTACAGAATCCACACTGCACAGCGCCCTGCTCGACGAATGCATACTGCAAGGGGTGAAGATTTCCATCCTGAACCAAAGCCTCGATAGTTTCCACCTGACCCCCATCAACCTTGGACATGCGCACCAGGCAAGCTCGCCGCAGTTTGCCATTTAGGATCACCGAACAAGCCCCACAATGACCGCTGCCGCAGCCATTCTTGGTGCCTGTCAAGCCCATGTAATCCCGCAGGAAATCCATCAGGTTCATATCAGGAGCTACTTGAGCCTGAACAGGTTCGTTATTTACCGCTAATTGGACGTTGATCAACTCAGACATAAGATATTCCCAATTTTTGTTATGAGGAAAGCAAGAACCCAGGAATTTGTATGCCCTTTCCTGATTTCCTGGCTTCCTTATATTATTTCTTCACACAGGCCATTCTTGGGTCTTCACAATTGATTGCATTTTCTCCTGATCGACCAGCTTGCCGTGGCTGATGACGTAGGCCGGGGCTTCATGGTTGCGCAGCGCTTCGAGCACGTTGGGTTCATCCAATACCACAATATTTGCGGGCGCACCAACTTTGAGCTCGAAATCTGGCAAACCGATACACTGGGCTGCTTTGGTGGTAACCATATCATAGAGAGTTTCCATGTCCTGGCGAGTAGTCATCCACAACAGGTGAGAAACTAAGAAGGCGACTTCGAGCATGTTGTTGCGACCATAGGGATAGTAGGCGTCGGAAATATCATCCATCCCTATGCAAACCAGCACATCTTCATCTAGAAGCTCACGCACCCGGGCATGCAGGGGGCCAGTATGCGGATCGCTGACCACGCCCATCTGGGCTTTCTTCAGGAGAGCAGCAATCTTCTGCAAGTAGGGTTTGGGGTACAAGGCCATAGCCCGGGCATGATGCGCCAGGGAGCGGCCGTGCCAACCACGCTTGATCGTTTCCAACGCCATCAGTTCCAGGGAGCGCAGGCCTGGATCACCGGCGTCATCGACCAGCATGGATACCGGCTTGTCAAATTTTTCGGCGATGTCATAGCAGACTTTGACGTGCTCGGCTATATCGGCATCGGTGAACTCGATCCAGGGGATGCCACCGACCACGTCGCAGCCCAACTCCATGGCCTGTTGAACGAGATCAGCCGCGCCGGGCTCGCGCACAATACCATCCTGAGCGAAGGCTACAACCTGGATATCGACGATATCCTTAAATTCTTCGCGCGCCCGGATCAGGGCTTTGGCACCAATCAATTTGGCTTTGCTATCCACATCGGCGAAGGCGCGGATATGTGTGCCGCCATAAATTGCAGAGAGCGCTACGGCCTTGCGGACATTCTTGATGATCCAAGATTCGTCGTAGGATTCCTTTACCCGTGCAGCCAACTCAATGGCCGTCATCGCTTTGCCCATATCCGCCCCATGATAGTCTTTCATAGCTAACTCATCCATCATCGGCAGGGTGTAGACTTTACACAGGTGCAGGTGCGTATTGACGAAGGCTTCCGTTACCAGGTTGCCTTGGGCGTCGATCACGGTTTGGGCATCGCCGGACACGCTCTCATCCAAAGCTGTTAATTTCCCTCCCGAAATACCAATGTCGTAGCGTTTTTCCGGCTGACCACGCAGTTGGCAGTTTTTGATCAGAATATCAAATTTGTTGGTCATTTCTCTCCTCTCAGACATCTTCTCTCCTTTCAGACACCTTCTCTCCTCTCAGGCATCGTCTCATCTCATTGAACAAAAGACCCCGAACAACTTGTTGTCATTCGAGGTCTTCAGAACACTCTATTTACTCACTATACCATAACTTCATCAGGCAAGCGCATGGTCTCGTTGGCCTTGATGATCTCATCGGAAACATCGAAGTTCAGGTCTGCACCAACCATTTGCTGGACGTATTTTTTGATAGATACGTCCCAGTATTTTTTGGTGACGTAGTACACACGGGCGCCGCCCAACTCGTGCTGGTACTCAGGCCAGGGATAACTGGGTTGGGCCATGCCAACACCCCAACGCTTCCAGCCATTGTAGCTTTCGTAAGTGGCCCACCATTCCTGATTACCAAGGATTTCGAAGCCATAGTAAGCCTTGGCGTAGTACATGATGGCGCCAATGCGCAAACCGCGCATCAGGGCCATGGTGTGTAGGCTGATGTTGATCTCTTTGCTCATCAGGCGTCCGTTGGCAAAACCCGCCAACTGGCCATCAACGATGCCAACCAACACGTATGGATCTTTAAGTCGTTTACGATACCAACCAGCCAGTTCAGCATAGACACGAGCGCCAACCACATCATAGAAGTCGTGTTTGGCCTGCATCACTTTCATGACATAGTCCATCATCATAGGAGCCTCTTCAAGCTTGGCTTCACGAATATATAGCTGGCGACCATCTTTCAATTCAATGGTGGCTGGGTTCCAGGGCTCTAAATCCATTGGGGGAGCTTGCAGGATCGGTTCAATTTCTTCAACATCAAAGGTAACCTGAGGTCGGGTAACTTCACATGGGGGATCGAGTCGCATGATATTTCTCCTTTTAGAAACTGGATATTAGATATTAGATATTGGAAAACTACTCTTAAATCCCGTCACTTCGTTGAGCCTAGTGCAAGCACTGAACGCTTTATGACGGGCTTCTTAAGCAAAGTCGATTATTCTAAAAGCGCAGCACTAAGCTTATCTAAACTTTCCACATGGCTGGGATCAATCGCATCGCCATGTTTTGTTTTGGGCATACCCGCTTTCTTGGCCATCAATTCTTCATAGCGATCATCTTCGACAAAAGCCACACAGCGGCCGATGCTGGCCTCACCATCGACGAAGCGCCAGGGGAAGAAACCAATCTTGGCGCGTTGGTTGAGCAGCAGATCAATATCACCGCCCAAGCATTCGGCATGGATGATGCCATGCGGGAATAAATCAATATGCATCATCTGGTATTTGTTGTCATCGTAGAACTCAGCCAGAGTCTTGCCAAACTTTTTCTGGAAGACCTTTTCGGCTTCTTTGGTCTGACGAGGCATCCAGTTGCGAATGATCGTGTTCATCGGGTGGTCTGCACTGCCACAATCGACGCCGATCCAGCGCAATTTCTTGGCAATGGCCCATTCTACAAATTCATAGTCTGGACCGGGATGCTTGACCATGTAGCGGATCTCATCAGCGGTGTCATGATCCCAACCAAAATGATGGTAACCGGTGTGGATGATGAGTATATCGCCCTCTTTGACTTCGACGCGTTCTTCGATCATGGCGCTGGTATAGACGTCGTAGTCGCCAGCCACATCGCTGAGATCGACAATGACACCCTCATTGACCAAGAAATCCATGTCCAGTTCAGCCATATCCTTGCCCGGTGTATAAAAATGGATCTCGCCATCCAGGTGCGTGCCCAGGTGATTGGAATGAGTCAGCAGTTGTCCGTTAGCTCCATTGGGGGCTAATCTCTTGAAATATTTGACTTGCAGAGGTTCATATGTTGGCCAAGGGGGGGTGCCAACGCCTAAGGGAATCGTAAGATCAATTACTTTCATTCAACTTTCTCCTTAAATTTTTTGAGTGATGAAATGTATCCGAACAATATCAATAAAGTATAGGACTAATTTGGTCTTATATCATACCAGATAACAACGCCAGGACAACACCACCTGCAATCACGCTACCCAATTGGCCAGCAGTATTTGCACCCATGGCGTGCATAAGCAAGAAATTATCAATATCGTATTCCTGCCCTACGCGTTGTACAACACGCGCCGACATAGGAAACGCGCTGATACCAGCAGCCCCAATGAGAGGATTAAACTTACCTCCAGATAAAACGTACAGCAATTTCCCAAACAGAACGCCACCTGCCATATCCAATACAAAGGCAAACAAACCCAAAATCAAAATATATAAAGTTTCCAGGCGAACAAAAGCGTCGCCAGTCATCGTAGAACCTACTGCCAGACCTAGAAATATGGTCGTCACATTGGCAATTTCATTTTGAGCAGCATTGCTTAGGCGGTCCACAACTCCTGATTCACGTAATAGGTTCCCAAACATAATTGTTGCTATCAACGGTGAGGCAACTGGCGCAATCAGAGAAACGAATATAGTTACCACTATCGGAAAGAGCACCCGCGTTGTTTTAGAAACTTCTCTTTCAGAATACGGCATGCGAACTTTCCGTTCTGCATCGGTTGTCAGAAGGCGCATGATTGGTGGCTGAATAATTGGCACTAGCGACATGTAACTGTATGCCACCACAGTGATCGGCGCTAACATATCTGGCGCCAATCGACCCGCCACTAAGATCGCTGTGGGGCCATCCATCGTGCCGATCACACTAATAGAGCCAGCCTGTTTTATATCGAAACCAAGAGCCAATGCTAACAACAGGGTGCCAAAAATCCCAATATGCCCGGCCGCCCCGAGCAAAGCCATCTTAGGATTTTCTAGCAACGGTCCAAAATCTGTCATTGCTCCTAATCCAATAAAGAGCAATAGAGGGAAAAGCTCGGTTTCAATTCCAATCCGATACAAAACACCCAAGAGACCATGCTCACCGGATATCCCCGTCAAAGGCAAATTGGTCAAGATTGCACCAAAACCAATGGGTAGCAGCAGCATCGGTTCATAATTTTTAGCAACGGCCAGGTAGATCAGCACACCCCCCAAAGCCATGATCACCAAATTCTTCCAGGTCAGGGCTAAAGGCGCTTGAAAAATGATTTCAGTAATATTGTCCATAAAGCCCCTACTCGTAGGTGAACAGCACTTCGCCGTAATCCACAGCCTGACCCACACTGACCTCAACAGTGGCAATTACCCCTTCGCGAGATGCATAGATCACGTTTTTCATCTTCATGGCATCGAGCACACAAAGCTCATCCCCTGCCCCCACAATCTGACCTTTCTGCGCATGTACTTCTACAATATCTCCGGGCATAGGCGATGTAACTACGTCTTCGCTAGAAGTGCTTGCCGAAGATATTTCAGGTTTTTTCACAACAGCAGCTGCCGCTGGCAATGGAGTTCGCTTTACTGCCTTGACCTGGGGTTTTTCAACATGACTGGATAGAACCACCTCATACGTTTTTCCATCAACAACAGCAATTATCGGAGATGCAGATAAATCCTCGATTTCGACTAAGAATTCCTGATCTTCTATTTTTACTAAAACCCGTTGGCTTTTATCACTCATCATGGCTCCTTTGAACCCCGCTCTTGGGAGGCGGTGATTCAAGCAACGCACCCAAATTGGCAGTGTGTTTTCTTTCTCTTTGCAAAGAAGCAACCGAAACGGCAATACCGGCTGCTCTCATCCTCAAATCATCCCAATAAGGTGCTAAATCTTCTTGCGCATCTTCCGGTTCCGAGTTTTCCGTGGTTCTCACGCTGAACATCTCGCGCAAAACAACCATCACCAGTATCAACAAACCCAAAGAGGCAAAGGTGATCAATAAACCCAATACACTGAGTTGAAGCCCCTGTGTTAATTCACTCATTGACTATCTCCTATAGCGGGATATTGCCGTGCTTTTTTGGACGCGTGGAAACTTGTTTGTCCTTGAGCAGTTCTAACGCGGCGATCAAACGCGGTCGGGTTTCTGACGGGATCAAAATCTCATCAATATGTCCACTGGCAGCCGAAGTATAGGGCTTAGAGAATTTCTCTTTGAATTCAGCCACGATCTCCTGGCGCGCTTCCTCAGGATTTTCTTCTTCCTTCAATTGCTTGGAATAAAGGATATTTACCGCTCCATCAGCTCCCATCACGGCAACTTCAGCTGTCGGCCAGGCGAAGACCAGATCCGTGCGGATGTACTTGCTGCTCATGACGATATACGCCCCCCCATATGCCTTGCGGGTGATCACAGCGATTTTGGGAACCGTCGCTTCTGAATAAGCATAGACGATCTTAGCCCCATGTCGGATGATACCGCCATGCTCCTGTTTGACACCCGGCATAAACCCTGGCGTATCCACAAAGGTAAATATGGGGAAATTGAAAGCATCACAGAAGCGAATAAAACGGGCAATCTTATCCGACGCATCGATATCCAAAACACCGGCCACCGCCAATGGCTGGTTGGCAACAATTCCAACTGCGCGCCCGTGCAAACGGGCAAATCCAACGACAGCGTTAGGAGCAAAATTCTCATGGACAGGCATAAAGCTGCCCAGGTCAAAAACTTTTTCGATAACATCGCGGATATCATAGGCTTCGCCAGGGTCAGCGGGGACGATGGTATCCAGGCTTTTATCTTGCCTCCAGGGGTCGTCCTTTGGGGTGGTTGCCGGCGGAGACTCTGCATTGCTCCCGGGCAGGTACCCAACCAATTTTCGGGCAATTTCAAGAGCGTGGGCTTCATCAAGAGCAGCGAAATGAGCTACACCACTGACCCTACTGTGGACTTCCGTCCCACCCAAGGATTCCAGGTCAACCTTTTCACGAGTGACGGTTTCGATTACCTTTGGCCCGGTGATGAACATATGGCTGGTATCCTGGGTCATGATCACAAAATCCGTCAGCCCCGGAGAATAAACCGAGCCACCCGCGCAGGGCCCCAACATCACACTGATCTGGGGGATCACGCCGCTGGCCTGGGTATTACGCCAGAACAATTCAGAAAAGGCAGCCAGGCTGTAGACACCTTCTTGAATACGGGCACCGACAGAATCCATCAAACCAATGACCGGAACCCCAGAATCCATGGCCAGATCCAAGATTTTCGCTACTTTCTGACCGTGCACTTCTGAGAAGGAACCGCCCAGGACGGTAAAGTCTTGGGCATAAACACAAACCATACGCCCATCGATCTTACCGAAACCCACCACTACACTGTCTCCAGCGGTGCGCTTCTCGTCCATGCCAAAATCGCTGTGACGATGAGTCCAATAAGCGTCAACTTCAAGGAAACTACCTTCATCCAGCAATTGATGCACACGTTCGCGCGCCGTCTGTTTGCCCTTGGCGTGTTGCGCGTCGATACGTTTTTGGCCGCCACCTTTAGCAATCTTCTGGCGCGTTTCCTCTAGTTCATTTATCAAAGATTGGTGTTCTTCTGTCAAAATTGCCTCCCCTGAGTTTCATATTGAATTGTCATATGGCATTCCCTTCACAAATTTGCTCTGATCATGCCGATTTATTGTATTCGCCAATTGTCAGACATGTCAACTTACAAATATCACTTCTCAGAATATTCTACAGCACTCAATATAGTTCTTCCAATACCTTTGCCTGACAAGAATAGCCTAAATTCGAAGCCCCCAAATAGGGGGCTTCGATCAATCAAGTAACATCCGGAGGATGGATGCTATTTTCTACTGCTCAATACCAAGAATCAAGTGCTTCATTGGCATATATCCAGCACTGGATTGCATTCCATGCAGAAATCTAGGTGGCAAAATCTGAGCCGAGGAGATAGTTTTCTAACCCTTTGATCGTGCTTTCGCGATCAGACAACATCGTATCAGATACATCTCGAATCGAAACCATGCCGACAAATGTGTCATTATCTATCACGGGGAGATGACGAACGTGGTACTGGTTCATCAACACCATACATTGTTCCATCGATGTATCCAGATTCACTGTTATCATTTTCCGGGTCATGATTTCACGTACGAGGGTATCAGCTGCAGACATCCCCTTTACCTCACATTTACGCGAGTAATCCCTTTCGGTAAATATACCAATGACCCTTTCATTTTCAACCACCATCACTGAACCGATGTTGGCTTCAGCCATAACTTCGAGTGCTCGAAGTACCGTTGCTGTTCCTGTTAATATATAGTTCTCACGGTTGTCTTTTTGCTCTATCAATTGTCCTACAGTTGCCATAATTCAACCTCCAAAATGCTTGAATGGGTAACCAGGATTCTCTAGGCATCTTCTTTGGGTTTATGATCGCGCCAGTAGCTGATATAGCGGGTACCATAGGTATCGCGTCCCATCAGCAGATCGGTCGCCCGAATGGTGCTGGCCAGCTTGATGGGATCAGTGATAGCACAGGTAGCGCCCTCGCCCATCGCCAGCGACAAGAATGCCTGATTGACCGTGTGTCGGTCTGGCAGGCCAAAAGATACGTTGCTAGCTCCCAAGTTGATGTTGACTCCGAATTCCTTCTTCAATAATTGAACCGTTTGCAGCGTCACTGCGGCAGCATTGCTATCGGCGCCTACGGTGAGCACCAACGGATCGATGACGATATCTTCGATACCAATGCCCAGTTTAGCAGCTCGCTCGATGATCTTCTCAGCAATGGCGACGCGCGTTTCGGCATCATTGGGAATACCATCATCGTCCATGGTCAGTCCTATCACCGAAACACCATGTTCACCGACCACAGGCAAGACAGCATTTAGTGATTTCTCTTCGCCATTGACAGAGTTCACCAAAGGTTTTCCTGGAAGTACAGCCAAGGCTGCTGCTAAGGCCTCATGATTGGCAGAATCCAGGCACAGGGGTGTATCGACGGATTCAGCGACGATCTTAGCAACCTCGGGCAGCACGGCCACTTCGTCAAGGCCGGGCACGCCAACGTTGACATCCAGAATATCCGCCCCGGCTTCGACCTGTTTGATCGCTAAGCCACGGACATATTCATAGTCGCCTTCTTTTATCTTTCCGGCCAAGATCTTTCGTCCAGTAGGATTAATCTTCTCCCCGATAATCACAAAGGGGGCATCATAACTGATGGTTACTTCTTGTTTCTCGCTTTTCAATATGGTTTTCATGGTTTATTCCTTTCTTCTAAGTGTCGAATCTGCTGTGGGGGATTAGAACGTTACACCAATTTGGATAAGTTCATCTTTGACTTCGTGATACATACCCAGCCATTCAGGCGTAGGTTGCAGGGTACTCAAATCATATACCTCTTGGAAAGGCTTACCGATTGGCTGGGATGGCAAATCATCTTCATAGATCGCCAGAAGTTTCTTGACAATCTCATCGGCTTGTTCGCGGCTCATCCCGGCGGCGGCATGGGCGACTTCGGCGCTGAAACGAGATTCCAGGCCGCTGCAGTGGCACGAGTTGGTGCCCGTGGCAGTCATGCATGCCTGGGGAACAGTGAGACCAGAAGCCACCCCGGAGATGATGAAGGCGGCACATTCATACAGCAAAGATTTTGTGCCCGGTCCCGCGGCAGGTTTGCAGAGCGAAGCCGTCAGCATCTTGCTGTGTCGCGAGATGGCCTGAAAAGCCAGACTCTGCGCCCAAAGCGATTCGGGAGTGGCATCGCTGTGCAGGAAGGGGTGCGCCGAACTAACGCTGATGGTGGTGCCCATGTAATTCTGATTGACCACGATCAAACCTGCTGCCAGGCCAATGACCACACCTTCAGCACCGCCCAAAAAACCGCCATAGATGATATTCAAATATCCTTCCATGTGTGCACCAATGCGGGTGATGTGAGCCACTTTGGAAAGTAAATCATAATTGGTTTTGAATTCACTGGGTGCTGAAACATGGTGCCAATCGCTGGGGCGAACACCACCCCAGGAAGCAGCCGAAATCTGAGCCAGAGCTGTAGGAGAGATCTCAATACAGCCAATAGGCATACCCGGTCTGCCAGCCCGGTTGATGGTCTCGAAAGATAACTCCGTTTCGCGCCAACCGCCCAACACTTCCCATGGTGAAGCTGCTTTAATGGGATGGCCGTAGACGCGCTCGATGGTCGGATTCTCGATGACATCGATCAACGGCTCCTGAGCATAGCTGAGCATGATGGGCACGAACATATCTTCAGGCACAGGGACACCGAAGGGACCTCCTACAAAGGCCGGCGCACTGGGGGATTCCGGCGTGCGAGCCTTGATCGTCACTGTATCATTGCCGGTTCCTAAGACTACTTCTCCCGGGCAACTACTCAAACCCTGCAGGTATTCATCTTCTGTCCAGGTGATGCGCCGGTTGGTATCCTGACAGAACATACCTACTTCGACGGCGAATTCCAAGCCGGCCTGAAAGATGCGATCCGCCAGATCGTCATCGGCGGGCACGATGGTGGCACGATCAAACTTGATATCATATTTTTCAATTAACCGTTTGACCGTCGAGGTGATCAATTTGGCTTCGAACTCTTTTTCGTCAATGATAGGGCCAGTTTCTGCCCTGTGAAGGATATCTAAGAGACGTCCACGATTTTTCATTGTTTTTCTCCTTCAATTGCGGCCAACACCCGTTCAGGGGTCAGCGGGATTTGGGTCATTCGTATTCCAATGGCATCAGAGACAGCATTGGCAATAGCAGGGGCGGTGGACATCAGCGAAGGCTCGCCAATACCAACCGCACCATGGGGGCCCAGAGGTTCCGGAATTTCGAGCAGCTTCGTGACTGTCTCTGGCGCATCCAACGAGGTTGGGATCAGAAAACTTTCCAGGGAATCGCTTAATGTGCGGCCGTCTTCCACGACCAGCTCTTCCATGAGCGAGTAGCCGGTGCCCATGGTGCAGGCTCCCAGCAACTGGCCGTAGGCGCCGCCATAATTGATGATGCGACCCACGTTCTGGACAGCGTAGATCTTTTCGACGACCACTTCGCCGGTTTCGATATCCACCAGCACCTGGGCGATCTGCGTTCCAAAGGCTGAGGGACCGACGCCGACATAATCGCTCTTCCCATATATCTCTTCGGGAAATTCCATGGCATAAAAGCCATCGGCATGCATGGGGCGGTTGGCAAAGGTGGCCTTGGCCGCCAACTGGGGGACGGTGTAATTGAGCAGTTCTCCCTCGGCATACAAACGACCACCTTTCAGGGATAACAGGTCCATGGGGAGACCGGTTTCCTCGGCAGCAGTTTCTATCAAACTGTTGCGGATCACAGCTGAGCCCCTTAGTACTGCATTCCCGGAGACGAAAGTCTGACGAGAGGCTGCGCTGGGTCCTGCATCCAGTGTTTTGTCTGTATCCGGGCCGATCACCCGGACAGAATTCAGATCCACGCCCAGGGTTTCGGCAGCTATACTTGCCAGGACTGTGAAGACACCCTGGCCCATATCTACCGCGGCTGTGCGCAAGACCACTGTCCCGTCTGTAGCCATCTCAGCAATCACGCTGGCATTATCCTGGCCTCTGCCCAGGCCGATGACAAACCAGGTCGATGACAAACCCCAACCGCGCCGCAAATTGGGCGCGGGCTGGCGTTCAACCTGATCACGCCCCTGCCAATCGGCCATCTTGGCGGCATCTTCCATGCCCACTTTGATGGCTTTCACTTCGCGGATTGTGGCGCCCATAGGGGTTGGCTGATCTTTTTCTATCGCATTGCGCATCCGAACTTCCAGGGGGTCCAGACCCAGTTCTTTTGCCAGGGCATCCATCTGGCCTTCATAGGCCAGCGCCACCTGCGGGCCGCCAAAGCCGCGCATCGCCCCGCCGATGGGGTTATTGGTTCGCACACAAAAAGCTTCAATCCGAGCATTGGGTACAAAGTAAGGGCCAGTGGAAACAGATGCCCCAAACCCCATGATATAGCGGCCAGCATTTTCGTAGGGTCCGGTGTCTCCGATGGTCTCGATTTGAACGGCTGTGAGTTTCCCGTCGGATTGCGCCCCCAGGCGGTGCTTGACGATCACCGGCACACGCTTGACATGTGTCAGGATCGACTCTTCCCGGCTGCGCATCAGGCGTACCGGCTTTCCCGTCACCCGTGCCAGTAAGGCGGCATGGATCTGAACGTGGACTTCGTCCTTGGCACCGAATCCCCCACCCACAAACGGTGTGACTACACGCACGCTGTGCTCGGGAATATTCAAAGAACGGGCAATCTGCATGCGGTCTCGATGCGGGGCTTGATTCGAAGCATAAACAACCACCGTACCATCGAGGTCAATATAGGCCAGAGCACCTTCAGGCTCTAGAAAAGCGTGCTCGATCCATTGGGTCCGATAGGTATTCTCGATGATCACATCGGCGGTATCAAAGCCCGCATCCACATCTCCAATTTCGAACAGTGCGCTGGGGATGACATTGTCATAACCGGGCAGCGCATCTGCAGCATCGGGGCTCATCGCTTCGACGGGATCAAAAATCCCTGGCAAAGGTTCATACTCCACCGCGACGGCATCCAAGCCTGCCTGAGCCGCGTCTTCATCTTCAGCGGCCAATGCCACGATGGCATCGCCCAGGTAATTGACGCGATCGACAGCCAGCAGCGGCATATCGGCCTCGTGGTAAAGATAACTGTTCTCGCCAGGGATATCTGCATGAGTCAACACAGCTACAACGCCGGGCACGGCGCGCGCCGCCTCAACATCGATATTGAGAATGCGGGCGCAGGGATGAGCGCTGTACAAGAGCTTGCCGATCAGCATCCCGGGCATGTGGAGATCCTTGGTGTAGCGCGCCGCGCCGGTTAGCAGTTGCTGGTTTTGAATTGCAGGAGCAGGAGCACCAATGACATCATTGGACATCGCTCACCTCCTGGATCATAGCAGCGGCATGCTTCACCGAATCGATTATCGGCGCATAACCCGTACAACGACATAAATTCCCGGCGATGGCCCGTTGAATCTCCTCACGGGTGGGGTCCGGTTTCTTTTGCAATAGTGCATAACTTGACAACAACACCCCAGGGGTGCAGAAACCGCACTGCAAACCCCACTTCTCGGCGAAGGCTTGCTGCAAAACACCCAGCTCGCCATCGGGTGCCAGCCCTTCGACGGTTAGCAATTCCTTCCCATCTGCCTGGGGTGCCAGTACGAGACAGGAATTCACGGCCCTGCCATCCATGAGAACAACGCATGCGCCACAATCCCCCTGGCTGCAGCCATCCTTTGTTCCCGTTAATCCCAGATCTTCTCGTAAAAGGTGCAAAAGGGTCTGGTGAGGAGCAGTTGTTACCTGTTTTTGCTCTCCATTCACAGTAAATTGGATTTCTACGTCGGCCATTAATTTTTCCTTCAAATTAGCAGGATTACTTTAACAACATTTTTGCACGCTGGTTATGCTTTTCAACGTGCGTCCCAAGATCGGTGGTTTGCAGGCAGCCCTCTTTAACGATGAACTTACCGCCAATTACGGTGTAATCCGCTGTCACTGGCGCACAAAAGACCAACGCTGCCAGGGGATCATGCAGCGCTCCCGTGAATGCCAGCTGATCCAGATTGACAGCAAAGAAATCAGCGCATTTACCAACTTCCAGGGAACCAATATCATCACGCCCTAACACCGCCGCGCTCCCACGGGTGGCTACACGCAGGGCCTGACGGGCAGTCATCAGCGGAGACGATTCATCTCCGGATAATGAAGCCCCTTCCAATCCGGCAGCCAAACGTGAAAGCAGCATTGCCTGACGAACTTCTCCAAGCATATGCGAGCCATCGTTGCTGGCAGAGCCATCCACACCCAGCCCCACCTTGACACCCACCGTGAGCATCTTGAGCAGCGGTGCGATCCCCGAAGCCAAGCGCATATTCGAGCTCGGGCAGTGGGCCACCCCACAGCCCGTTTGGGCATATTGAGCAATTTCGGCGTCATTGACGTGCACCGAATGCGCAAACCAGACATCCGAGCCGATCCAATCGACCTGCTCCATATAGGCCACCGGCCGGTGACCGAACAACTCAATGCAGAACTGCTCCTCGTCCTCGGTCTCCGCCAGGTGCGTATGCAGCTGCACACCATATTCTCTAGCCAAGGCAGCGCTGGCCTTCATCAAGTCACCGGTGATGCTGAACGGGGAACAAGGCGCCAGCACAACCTGCGTCAGGGAGCCCGGGTTGGGGTCATGATACTGTTCGATCAGACGCTGGCTGTCTTTCAGGATGAAATCCTCGTCTTCCACCACGCTGTCCGGGGGCAGGCCGCCATCACTCTCGCCGCGGCTCATCGAACCCCGGCTGGCGTGCAGGCGCACGCCGATGTCCAACCCGGCCTGGATCTGGTCGTCCAACTTCGATCCATTGGGGAAGATATAGAGATGATCCGAAGCCGTTGTACACCCCGAGAGTGCCAATTCCGCCAGCGCTGTGATGGTCGAAACATAGATGTCTTCGGACTGCATGCGCGCCCAGATCGGATAGAGCGTTACCAGCCAGTTGAACAGGTTGGCATCCTGCGCGGCAGGCACCGCCCGGGTCAGCGTCTGGTAGAAGTGGTGATGGGTATTGATCAGGCCTGGCAGCACCACATGGCCTGACAGGTCGAGCACCTCATCGGCTGTTTCGGGCAGTTCTGATGAAACACCTACCTGCTCGATGAAGCCATCCCGAATGAACAAACCCCCATCACCAATTTCGCGTTCCTTGTCATCGAAGGTGGCCAGCAGGGTTGCATTTCGAACGAGTAAGGTTGACATGAAAATCTCCTAACAATGCAACTTACATCATCACATTCCAGATGTTTATAACGGTTTCCAGGGCTTGACCTGCAAGGTGCCGTTGATCAGTTCTTTCGAGATCACATTGTGGTGGCTCATGACCCTTGGCAGGTCAATTGTGGTGAGTTGGCCCTGATCTATGACTAATCGTCCGTTGATCACCGAGTAATTCACGTTGACCGGGTGACAAAAGATCAGGGAAGCGGTCAGATCAGCCGAAGTGCCGATAAACCCAATCTGATCCAGGTCATAGGCCACAAAATCTGCCGCCATGCCGGGAGCCAGATATCCAATATCATCACGGCCCAGCACCTTTGCCCCACCCCGGGTGGCCATCTCCAGCGCTTCGCGCGCTTTGAGGGCATCCGGTCCACCAAGCACCCGCTGCAGCAGCATGGCTTGTCGCGCCTCCGCCAGCAGATGTCCGGCGTCATTGGCTGCCGCGCCATCGACGCCCAGTCCGGTGGGTACGCCCGCATCCAGGAACTTACGGATCGGTGCAATACCCGCGGCCGTGCGCATATTGGAATTGGGGCAGTGGCAGATGCCGGTTTGTGTGCGGGCAAATTGCTCGATCTCTTGATCGTCCAGCATCACACAATGTGCATGCCAGACATCATCCCCAATCCAACCCACATCCTCGGCATATTCTCCCGGACGCATACCAAAGGTCTCCTGGCTGTACTTGATATCTTCGGGGTTTTCCGCCAGGTGGGTGTGCATCCGCACACCGTAACTGCGGGCCAATTTGGATGATTCGCGCATCAAGTCCTGGCTGACGCTGAACGGAGAACAGGGAGCCAGGCCGACTCGCATCATGGCATAGCGATCTGGATCATGGTAACTTTCGATCAATCGGCGGGAATCTTTTAGAATTTCAGCCTCATCTTCCACGACCCGATCCGGAGGCAAACCGCCTTTGCTCTCCCCGATGCTCATACTGCCGCGCATGGCATGGAAGCGCATGCCGATCCTCTCGGCCGCTTCGATTTCATCATCCAATCGGCAATCATTGGGGTAAATATAGAGGTGGTCGCTGGCCGTAGTACAGCCGGAAAGCAGCAATTCAGCAAGTCCGGTCAAGGTGGAGTAATAGACCCCCTCGGAGGTCAGCCCAGCCCAGATGGGGTATAAGGTTTGCAGCCAGACAAACAGCGTAGAATCCTGGCACTTTGGGATCACGCGCGTCAAACCCTGGTAGAGATGATGATGGGTATTGACCAATCCGGGAATGACGATGTGGTTTTCCAGATCGAGCACACGATCCGCACTGTCAGGCAGCGCGCTCGTTGGTCCGACTTGCTCGATTACACCATCACGCACAAACAGGCCCCCACCGGGGATCTCGCGCCGCTCGTCATCCATAGTGGCGAGCATGGCCGCGTTTTTGACTAAGATTGTGCTCATTCCTGCAATCCTTCACTAAATTTGTTACTATACATCTGAATAATAGCCACAGATAAATTGGATATATTGGATGTGAAACAAAAAATCTGTATTGATCTTATTCATCTGTGGTCAATTATTAGCCAAAATAGTTCCATATTGGTCTTCCAACGCTCAATGTACGGTAGAGAATGCAATACCAACTTTGATTCAGTTAAGGCCTAGACCCATTCCAACCAGCTCATTTTTGACTTCGTCATACATTCCCTGCCATTCAGGCTTGGGCTGGATTCTCTCGACATCATAGACCTCGTCAAAAGGCTTGCCAATCGGTTTACGCTCCAACACGGGTTCATAGTGACCGAGGAGTTGCTTCACGATTTCGTCCGCCTGGCATCTTTCCATGCCCAGCGCGGCGCGGGAAACTTCTCCGCAAATCTTTGAATCCAACCCGCTGGCATGCTTGTGATTGACACCACTGGCAGACATACTGGACTCCACCACCGATATGCCGGAAGCCACATTTGCGATGGTCAAGGCAGCGTTTTCATAGAGAATCGACTTGGTTCCGGGCCCGCTGGCAGGTTTGTTCATCGAAGCCAGGATAAGACCTGTATTCCTGGACAGCGCCTGGAATGCTAGGCTCTGCGCCCATACTTGGGGCGTTGTAGTGCCGCAGTGCAAGTTGGGGTGCGCGGAGCTCACACTGAGGGTTGTGCCCATATAGTTTTGGTTCAGTATGATGGGTCCTGCAGTCAAGCCAATCGCCATGCCCTCTGGCCCGCCAAAGAACCCGCCGTAAATGACATTCAGGTAGGCTTCGATATTGCCGCCAATTCGGGTTGTGTGGGCTACTTTTGAGAGCAGTTCGTAATTTGTCTTGAACTCGCTGATCACCGAACAGTGATGCCAATCGCTAGGGCTGAAAGCGCCATAGGATGGGGAGATCTGCCCGGCGGCCGTAGAAGATATGGTCACACAAGCAATCCCCATCCCCGGTCTACCAGCCATGTGTACAACTTGCTTTGCCAGATCGGCTTCTTTCCAACCGCCAAGAATTTCCCACGGGGAGCCTGCCTTGATCGGCATACCGTGGACAGAGAGTATCGATGCCGGTTCAAGCAGGTCAATGACGGGCTCCTGGGCATAGCTGAGCATCATGGGGATAAACAATTCATCGGGAACCGATACACCCACAGCGCCTCCCGAAACCACCACGGGGCTGTCATCGTCGGGCACACGCGCCCTCAGTGTAACAGCATCGTATCCCTCACCGATCACGGCCTCGCTAGGACAAAAATGAATGCCCTGCTCATACTCCTGGCGAGACCAGGCAATTCTACGGCTGGTATCCTGGCAGAACATACCTACTTCAACGGCAAATTCCATCCCAGCTTCGAACAGGCGGTCCGCCATATCATCGTCGCTGGAAACGATCGTATTTCTATCAAAGTGGATGCCATAGTCCTTAATCAGCCTTTTTACCGTTGAGCGGATAAGCTGAGCATCAAACTCTTTTTCTTCGATCAACGGCCCAGTTTCAGCCCGGCGCAGGATTTCTGGCAGTCTGCCTCTGTGCTTCATAAATTCTTCCTTTTTTTCAAGTGACTGCAATCGGCGAGAGGCCAAACGTATCGCCTGGCCTGATCGCCTATTGCAATTTTCGTATCATGTTAGCTTTATCAATTATTGATAATGTGATCTTTCCTACAGCGGCATACCTAAGTCAATGGCTTCTTGCTTGACTTCATCATACATGGCATGCCACTCAGGTTTGGCTTCGAATTTTTCAAGATCATAGACATCGGTGACAATCTTGCCAACATCTGGGGTCTTGATGGCGTCTTCATATTTGGGCAATATCACCTTGGCAATTTCGTTGACTTTCTCTAACGACATCCCCGAGGCTGCACGGGCAACCTCAGCCACCCATTTGCATTCCAAAGGCGACAGATAATCATCCAATTTACCGCCAGCAGAGCGCGGGCCGGTAGACAATGACACACCGGATGCAGAAAGCGTCGCCTGCCCTACCAAGGTTTCATACAGCAAGGTCTTTGTGCCGGGACCAGAAACCTGGTTGGCGATGCCCTGGGTAAGGATACTGGTATTGCGGCTCAACGCTTGATGGACAACCGACAATGCCCAGATACCTTCCCGATTGACGTTGGAAAGGTAGCGGATATCATAAAGCTCACCACCGCCTACATCAGCCAGCAAAATAGGATACTGCAATAATCCTGCAGCAATACTCGACAATGCCGCGCCTTCGGGTGGGCCGGGCATACCACCGATCATCCCTGGTGAACCGGCAAAGATTATCCCGCCCACATTCAACGTGTGCACCACTTTATGCAGCGTCTGATAGTTGACCTTCAACTCCGAAGGATAAAGAATTAATGACAAGTCTGTCGTAGGCAGCGCGCCAGCGATACCGTATCCGCCAAACTGGCCGTACTCGGTTACCGCCGAGATCTGCCCCACGCCGCCCATACCCGGTCGGCCAACTTTCGCCCGAATTTCGACATGCATCTTGGCTTGCTCAAAACCCACCAGGGTTTCTGAGGGCGCGTCGGGGATGACGTCGATGCCATGGATCGATTTCAGTGAGCCACCTTCCAGTAGATCGACTTCTTTCTGGCGGGCAATCCCTTCGGTCACCAGCGGCCATATATCTTCAGACATGGTGATGCCCAGCGAGGCGATCATCTTCGTGGGATAGGGGTCTGAAGGCGTGCGCGCTTTGATGACCGAGGCATCCTCCCCATAGCCCACGGTGATTTCGGACGGCGCGGCTTTGATGGCGGCATCCAGTTCCTCTTCAGAGACCTTGATAATGCGGTCGGTGGTCTCACACAACATACCTAATTCCAGCGCGAGTTCATAGCCCGCTTTGAAAAAGCGATCCGCCAATTCACTATCCTGGTTGACAGGATTCCCCTGATCGCAGGTTTTCGCAAGATCATATTTGTTTAGCTTTTCGCGCACGGCCTTCGGAATGCGCTTGACATCCCATTCTTTGACGGTGCAGTATTCGCCGTTTTGTGAACGGTCTAAAATTTTGATGATTTCCGGCTTATTCATTATTCTCTCCAAGAATTAAGTTAATGCGCCCAGCACTAGGGGTTTGTCAAAGGGTGGCTTGGCTTCACCGCTCATCACCTGACGGGTCAGTTCGGCAGCATCGCCGGCATCGCGGCCGTAGCCATCGGCGCCGATATCGGCAGCCCATTCGGGGGTCACCGGGCCGCCGCCTACGATGACATAGAATTTCTCACGATTGCCCGAATCCACCAGGGTCTTGAGGATTTGGCTGAATAGAGGCTGGGTGGTAGACAGCAATGTCGAGATGGCAACCACATCGGCCTTTTCGTCGATGGCAGCGCGCACAAAATCCTTGGGGGTCACATCGGTGCCCAGATCTTTGACTTTGAAGCCAGTAGCCATCAAGTAGGCGGCGACAATATTCTTACCGATATCGTGCATGTCGCCTTGAATGGTGCCGATCACGACGGTGCCACCGGCGGAGGCATCCAGATCATCGACCGAAATATGCGGCACAATCACGTCCGAGGCCGCCCGGGCAGCATCGCCGATCATGATCAATTCTGGCAGGAAGAGGTCACCATCCTGGAAAGCTTTGCCGATATCTTCCATGGGCTCGTTGATGGCCTGCTTGATCAGCTTTGAGGGGTCCAGGCCTGCCTCGATAGCAGCCTTGGCCTTGAGAGGGGCGGCTTCTTCGTCGCCATCTACAATCACTTGCCTTAAGGCATCAATCAATTCTTGGTTTGTCATATCAATTCTCCGTGTATTTTTTTCTTCTTTCAAGCCTTGCGCACGGATTGTCTGTTTTAGACTTAAGGTCTCATCCTCTGCAGGATTCGTCTTAAGGTTGCTGTCCAATGCGTCCGATTTTTTCCAATCCAAGATATTCAATCAACTCATCAATACTTCTTTGAGCTTCCACTTGGATGGAAATCTCATCAACATTTTCAATTTTTTCTACTCTTCACCTCCTTAACGGTGTTGGGCTCTCCTAATAAGATCCTCAATAATTTGATACCTATTCATTTTGCCAATGTGTTCTGAAGTGTGTTAATCCAAGTCGATCAAACAATTCATCCGCCCGGCCTTGGACTTCATCCATCACGGCTTGTTCGTCAACCAGGGTACATCGCCCATCTTCATATACAATTTGGCCGCCAATGATGGTCATCTGTACATCTGAGCCCCGGCCGTTATATACCAGGGTTCCGATGGCATTGTTTAATGGTTTTTGTTGTGGTTCGTCCAAGCCGATGACAACCATATCGGCCTGTTTTCCAGGAATAAGTTGACCGGCATCGATGCCCGCATATCGAGCACCTCCGATGGTGGCCATTTCAAGGGCGCCATTAGCTTTGGCTTCAGTAGGATCGAGGGTATTGACTCGTTGTAACAACACAGCCGTGCGCATCGCCAAAATCAGATCCTGATTCCCGCAACACGAACCATCGCTGCCCAATCCAACAACGGCACCGGATGATCGCAAATCTCGCAACCGCATGATGCCGGTGGCCAGATATTGATTACTGACCGGGCAATGGGCGATACCGGCATGCGCGTCACCGAGCATTTCGATATCTTTGTCAGCCAGCCAAATCGCATGGGCAAAGGTGCCATCATCAAGCAGCCCTTCCCGATGCAGCCACTCAACCTGTCCAACTCCATAATGTTCAAGATATTGCCCCTCTTCGGAATCATCCTCTGCCAGATGGGTATGCCAGCGAGCGCCGAACTCACGCGCCAGCTCTACAGCACGCATAAGCAAATCTTGCGGGTTGTAGGAAACGCACTCGGGTGTTGGCCAGACAGCCACTTTGCTGCCAGGTGGACGCGCTTCCATGGCTGCCCTGGTTATGTCGATCTCGTCAGCGACGCTGTACATAAAGGTGCGTTCAAGATCATATCCATACGATGCGGATATTTTTGTGGGATGGGCATACATCCCACGAGCGACCACCCCTCTCAAGCCAGTGCTCTCGATAGCATCTGCAACGGCGAGCGTGGTTTCCAGATCGGTGGGCGCGTAATGGTTATCGATCACATAGGTAGTACCGTTACGGATGGCTTCCAAGGCACAATTGGTAACCGCGGCCACAACTTCATCGCGGGTAACTTTATCTCCAAATGGCTGCAGTAGCTGACTTAACCATGGCCACAGTTTCATACCCTCACCAACACCACGCAGCAACGATTCAAAGAGATGATTGTGACAATCGACAAAACCTGGGGTAATCAGTTTTCCCTGACAATCAATGCGACGCTTGGCTTGATAATCAACCAGTTCATCGGGCGTACCGACGGCCACGATCCGCTCACCGTCAATGGCAACCGTACCCGGATCCAAGACACGCCGCTCGTCATCGACGGTGATCACAATGCCACCCGTAAGCAGCAAATCACAGTGTTTTTCGTGGCCCATTTTCATGATCACCTTTACACACTCAAGATTCCCGCACAGCCTCAACCATCGCCTGGACATTCTCCGGTTTGGCTTCATCGGGGATACCGACGCTGCCATCCACAATCAAGCCTCCCTGGGGGCCGAAGAGGTCGATCAACTCTCTGACATCCTCTTTGACTTGCTCCGGGGTGCCAGTGGACAACAGTGCAGAAGAGATCCCACCCCAGAAACACTGCCGGTCCCCCATAATTTCCAGAGCCTGCTGACGGTCGATGCGATCATAATGGATAGGCACTTTGCCGCGCGGCAGCTCAGCCAGGTAGGGCAGCCTGGGGGTGTAATCCCCCTGGACATGCAGGATGGGAGTCAATCCGGCTTCGACCAGCGCCAGGATGATTTTATGAATACTGGGCCAGTAGAACTTTTTAAAATGCTCGTCAGACATGAAGCCAGCCGCGCCGCGATGCAACCAGAAGAAGACACGCGGGTTATCGATGGCTGCGGCCCAGTCAATGGCAGCCTGGATCTGCGGCTCGACATACAGATCGACTGCTGCTAAGAGTTTATCGGGGACACGGAACATATCCAGCATCACGCCGCGCATGCCGCGCAGAAAATCGGCGACCATATCGAAGGGCGGCGTGAAGTTGGCGCCATAAGAAACTGGATAGCCAAGTTCTACCATTTCTGCGAAATAATCCGCTTCTGCTTGCATAGATGCCTGGGATGCCTCAGCCAGCTTTTTGAGGGTTTCCAGCATCTCGAGTTGTTCTTCGTAGGCAAAGGCCGGACCCAGGAAAATCGGGTCGGGGCCGATGGCGAAAAATGGCTGCATATCCGCCAGAGGCTCGAGACCCGCGGTCATGCGCGGCCACAGCACCCGCATGGTGAAATCGTTGGGATTGGCCAGGAACTGATCGTATTCATCAGCCAGGAGATATTCCTTTTCAACAAACTGGAAAGTCATATCGTCCGGCAACCCACCACCGGGCCATTTATAGTGTTTGGCCCCCAAAATCGAATACCACTGGGCCGGGTACACGCCAGACTGCAGTGCAATGTCAAAATCGAAGCGCAGCAGCGATTCTTTCAGTGCTGCATAGCGCCTGGGGTGATCCAGCATGGCGTCTTTATTCGAAATTCCGGCCATCCTGGTCGAGAAGAAGTGATCCGAACTGGGGCCAATCAACACTCGATCTGGAGATTCGAGCCGTAATGCTTTATTAAAATGATCCAATCGAAATTGATAGTCTGATTGCTTTTCTTTTGTCATGACGTGCTCTTAATCTCAAGGATTTCTAGAATTCGCTCGGGTGTTATAGGTAACTGTGTAACAGGCGCGCCGATGGCATCTGCCACAGCATTGGCGATCGCAGCCGGTGCAATATTCATGGGTGGCTCGCCAATCGGTTTTGCACCCAGGGGCGCTTCATCTTCTGGGAGTTCAACCACATCTGCGACGATTTGTGGAGAATCGAACGCCGTCGGTACCAAGTAACTCTCTAAGGAAGTGTTTTGGATCACCCCCTGATGGACAAGTAATTCCTCCATCAGGCTGTATCCAGAAGCCATGGTCACGGCCCCCTCGATTTGCCCCCGTACGCCTTTGGGATTAACCACCTGGCCAATATCGTGCACGGCAACCACCTTTTCAACAGTCACCTGCCCGGTTTCGATATCGACCAACACCTGAGCAATATGCGCACCGAAGTCCGCGAGATGCTCGTATCCTGTAGAACCATCAGGCAATTCGACTTCGGGATAATCCATGGCATAAAAGCCACTGGCCTGCATGGGCAGGTTCTTCTCATAAGCCTTGGCAGCTAGATCGGCCACCTGGAGGCTTAGGCGTTCTCCTTCCGCATAAACAAAACCCTGGCGCAAATCCATTAAATCTGTATCAGCACCTGTTTCCTGAGCGGCCAGATCCAACAACACTTGACGGATCGGCTCAGCGGCTCGCAGCACCGCATTGCCTGAAAAAACGGTTGCTCGGCTGGCGACAGAGGCTCCAGCATCTGCGGCCAGCGTGGTATCCGGTTTGAAAACCTTGACATCCGCAGGCGTGATCCCTAATTGTTCTGCCACAAACTGAGCGATGACCGTATGGGCTCCCTGACCCATGTCTGCTGCGCCGGTACGCACCAAAACCGAACCATCGGGTGCCATGTTGACCGCCGCCGAGGCGTGGTCTGTGACACCGCAACCGAATCCGATTTTATGAAATCCGGTCGCTACGCCCCACCCCCGGCGAAGATGGGCTTCTGGATGACGGGGTATTTTTTCCCGGTCCTTCCAGTTAGCAAGTTGCGCAACTTTCTCAAGACAGGCCTGCATCCCATCCCCCTTGCTTATAACGTACTGGGCCTGAAATTGCTGCCCAGTCTTCAAGCCGTTCAATAATCGCAGTTCCAGGGGATCCATTTCTAATTTTCGGGCCAGTTCATCCATCTGCCGCTCAAATGCGAAGGTGCACTGCGTGACTCCAAAACCTCGAAATGCCCCGCAGATGGGATTATTGGTGAGCACAGTGTACGCTTCTGAGCGTGCATTGGGAACGTAATACGGACTGACTCCGTAACCCGCCATCACCATCATGACCTCTTCGCCGGCGTTGACATATGGACCGGTATCGCCAATCCCGACCATATGAACCGCGGTTAGCTTTCCATCTTTGGTCGCCCCAGTGCGATAACGGATTTTTGTCGGATGCCGCTTGACATGAGTCCGAATTGACTCCTCTCGAGTACGCACGACTTTGACAGGCCGACCGGTTTTCTGAGCCAGCAAAGCGGCATGGATCTGGATGTGAGCCTCGTCCTTGGCCCCAAATGCCCCACCAATATGAGGCGTGATTTCACGGACCATCATTTCCGGCACACCCAATGCACGCGCAATTTGCATACGGTCACGATGGGGGGCCTGCGCCGAGGCATAGACCACCATGGTGCCATCGAAATCGACATAGGCCACCGCCGACTCGGTCTCCAGCATGGCATGCTCTTCGAAGGGAGTGATATAGGTGTTTTCGATGATCAAATCAGCGGAATTGAAACCCGCCTCGATATCGCCCCATTCTTCCACGTGATGGCTTTGTGTATTTTCTTTGTCAGCCCAAACCCTTGTTGCATCCGGCTTCATAGCCTCTTCGGGATCGAAGACACCATTTAGGGGTTCGTACTCCACTTCGATGGCATTCAGGGCAGCCAGGGCAATTTCCTCCGTCTCTGCTGCCACCGCTGCGACCGCATCCCCGATATAGCGGACATAATCCTCAACCAAAAGAGGCTGATCGGGATACCAATACAGGTAGCTATTCTCTCCGGGGATATCCGCACCGGTCATCACAGCCGCCACCCCAGGGATGGCGCGCGCTTCTGTCACATCCAACCGCAGAATGCGGGCACAGGCATGGGGGCTGTAGAGCAATTTCCCGATTAGCATATTGGGAAATTCAAGGTCTGGGCTGTAAACCGCTTTGCCCGTAACTACATCCCGGGCACCCACGGCTGCTAGATCTTTTCCAACGACATCGAACTCTGGCATAAACTCTCCTTATCCTTGGCGAGGCAGCACAAGATATACACCTACAACCATCAGCACCAAACCAACAATACGAGGCAAGGTCAAAGGGACTCTTTCATAGCCACCGATTCCGATCGTGTCGATCAAAATTGCTAGAGCCATCTGGCCAAATAGCATGGCCATGTTTCCTGCAGCCACACCAATCCGGGGCATGGCATAGGCCACCCCAGCAACGGCCACAATGATCAAGACAGCCACCACCGCCGAGGCAGGCAAAACACCTTTGGTGTTATCCCAAGTCAAGGTGCCGCGCATGAAAAGAAAGACAATCGCTGGAACAGCGATCAGTGCAGCGACAGCATGCTCAAGCAAACTGGCACTGATGGCGCCAACAGAACGCCCGATAAAACCCTCAATCGAAGTCACAATACCGAATACGCCACCGCTGAGCGCGGCCACAATCACACCCATGTTAAATCGCTGACTCATTTGAATCTCCTTTGCCAGTCATGACGTACCGATTTAGAGATATGAACAGGTTACAAGTTCAAACCTCTCAGAAGCCAAACTTAGAGCTTTCCCAGCAGCATCTTGCATTTTTCAACGCCATCGGCAGCAGAGCTGCCGTAGGCATTGGCGCCCATCTCTTCGGTGATATCTGGGGTGGTAGCTGCGCCGCCGATGATCACGGCGAATTTCTCGCGGATACTCTTGCCAACCAGCATGTCACCCACATCCTTCATATAGGGCAAGCAAGTGGTCAGCAGTGCAGACATGCCGATGATGTCAACATTCTCCTGCTCTGCGCGGGCGATGATGTCCGATGGGGAGACATTGGTGCCCATGTCGATCACGTCGAATCCGTTGACCTTGAGCATCAAGCCGACCATATTCTTGCCGATATCGTGCAAATCGCCCTGGACAGTTGCCAGAAGAACTTTTCCTAAGGACATACTGGCACCGCCTTGAGCACCCGCCACAGCAGGGTTGATCACTTCGGTGTTGACCTTCTCAACAGTGTCCGCGGCGGTGACCATCTCGGGCAGGAAGATATCCAGGGTCTCGAAACGCTTGCCGACATCTTGCAGAGAGGGAGCGATGCAGTTCTCGAAGAACTCCACCGGGGTAGCGCCACCATCCAATGTCTCGCGCGCCATAGTAACGGCGGCATCTTCATCGCCAGCCAACATAAATTCAATAAATTTCGGTTGCAGGGTTTCCCAGTTACTCATAGCTTTCTCCATTTAATTTCTAGGTTTATTTTGATCACGAATGAAGACGAATTTTTCGAATACCATGAATTCCTATAAAATATTATTCCTATTCGTACCATTGGTGATATTCGTTTTCATTCGTGATTTTTTATATATTCATCTCAGCAGCGGTTGCTTCGATGGCTTCGGTGATTTCATGGTAGCCAGTACAGCGACACAAATTTCCAGCCACAGCTGCTTTGATCTCAGCCTGGGTGGGCTCTGGATTCTTCATCAGTAGCGCATAGGCCGACATCAACATCCCGGCGGTGCAATAGCCGCATTGGAATGCCCACTTATCGATGAAATTCTGCTGCAATGGGTGCAGCTTACCAGCCTCTTCAAGACCCTCAACCGTCATCAGCTCAGCACCATCGGCCTGGGGAGCCAGGACCAAACAGGAATTGACTGCTTCTCCGTCCATTAGGATCACGCAGGCTCCACAATCTCCCTGGCCGCAGGCCTCTTTGGCACCTTTTAATTTGAGATCATCGCGCAGCACGCTGAGCAAGGTGCGGCTAGGTTCGGTTTCGATCGCAACCGGGTTACCATTCACAGCAAAACGCACAGTGCTTTTTGCCATCTACACCCCCTCCTCGATCTGCTTCCAGGCCGCAGCCAAAGCCCTGCGGGTCAGCACACTGACCATTTTCGCCCGGTACTCCCCGCTAGCGCGAATATCTGAAATAGGCGAAGCTTCTGTTCTGGCAACATTTCCAGCCTCGATGAAAACTTCAACACTCGGGGATTGCCCCATGAGCACTGCCTCCGCTTTGACAGCGCGGATTGGTGTGGGTGCAACGGACCCTAAGGCGATCCTGGCCTGGGGTATTTTTCCTGATTCGTCCAGCGTCAGCCGGGCAGCGGCGCTCACGACAGCTATCGCCATGGCCCTGCGCTTGCCTAACTTGATAAAGGCCGATGATGTGTTTTTTGGAGCGAACGGGATGCGAATTTCGGTCAGGATCTCGTCGGCTGCCAGAACTGTGGACCCTGGGCCTGTGAAGAAATCCGCCAGGGGCACATCACGTTGAGTGTCGGCTTTCGCCAGAACAATCACAGCATCATAGACCAACAGCGGCGGTGCCAAATCTGCCGCAGGTGAAGCATTGACCAGGTTGCCGCCTACCGTCCCACGATTGCGGATTGGAGGGCCAGCAATATCCCAGGCGGCTTCGATCAGCGCGGGACAGTGCTCCGCCAACAATTCGGATTCCAGGACTTCGGTATGGGTGGTACTGGCTCCGAGGTGAATCCCGTCTCCAAGCATTTCAATGCCACCCAAACCGAGCAGTCGTAAATCGACCAGCAGAGAAGGTTCGATCATCCTGGAGCGCATGCGCGGGATCAGGTCCGTACCCCCAGCAATGATCTGCACCCCTTCAGCTTGTTTTCCCAAGGTTTTCAATGCTTCAGATAAAGATTGTGGCGCAAGATAATCAGGTTTGTTCATATATCTCCTCTAACAAAATCAGAGTACGAGTCCAAGTTCTTTTAATTCCTTGATGACTTCTTCATAGACGGCCTGCCATTCCGGGTCAGGTTCCAGGGTATCCAGGTTGTAGGTTTCACGGAAATGCTTGCCAATATCTGCCGTGGGTATTTTTTCGGCATATTTGGCAACCAACTTTTGAACCAAGGCATTTCCCTCAGTACGGCTCATGCCCTCAACAGCATGGGCTACCTGGGCGCAGAAGCGCGCTTCCAATGGTGAAGTGTGCCCCATATTGCGTCCGGTGGCCGATTGCACCGACTTGATATAATCCACCCCGGAAGTGACACCGACAATGGCCATGGTAGCAACTTCATAGAGGATTTCCTTCACGCCAGGGCCATGAGCCGGGCGGATGTGAATACCATTCAGTAGATGGGTATTGCGGGCCAGGGCCTGGAAGCTGAGCGCCTGGGCTGCCAGCATATCCGGATGCGTATCGCAGCTCAGATGAGCATGGCTGGGTCCGGCGTTGACGGTATCGCCGAACAGGCAGGCTCGCAGCATGATACACCCGGCAGCATTGCCAATAGCTACGCCAGCCTTGCCTCCCAGATAACCGCCGTAAATCGGGTCGCAGAAGGTGTGCGCCACGGATCCGGTCTGAAAGAAATGGGTCGCCCGGGTCAGGTCGGCATAGGATACTTTCAACTCGCTGACAAAAGAGGCGTGATGCCAATCGCTGCGCCGATAGGCGCCATAGCTGGTAGCTGCCAACTCGATGATCTCACTGCCCGAAGTGGCTGCGGCCCCGATGCATATATCCGGCCTCCCAGCGCGTGCCACAGCCGCCCGTGCCAGGTCGGCCTCGCGTTTGGCGGCCACCGCCTCCCAAGGGGATTGAATGCGGATGGTACGTCCCAACGCAGTGGGAATGGAGGGCGGCTCGATAATATCCAGCAGGCGTTCTTTGGCATAAGCTTCCACCATGGCGCCGAAGAGTTCTTCTTCGATCAGGGTGCCGTAGGCCCCGCCAAGGATAGTGACTCGCGCCGCTTCTTCCGGTTTGCGGAACTTGATGACCACCTGATCAGCACCCTCACCGACAGACAACGCATCGGGAGCAGAATCAACCGCCTTCTGGAGTTCATCCTGGCTCCAGACCATCTGGCGCTTGGTGTTAAGGCAGAGCACCCCGCTCTCCAGAGCCAATTCCCAACCGGCCTGAAATAAGCGATCAGCCAGATCATCATCGGAAGGGATCAGCACTTCATCATCCCAGGTGATATCGTATTTTGAAATTAATTCTTTAACTTTGGCCCCGATATACTGTCGATCCCAATCCTTCTCATCGATGATGGGTCCCGTATCAGCCTTCTCCAGAACGGATGCCATATATTCAAAATCATTTTTTTCCATGTGCTACTCCTAAAGATGATGTTTCTAAAAAGAGAGTAATATTCACCACGAAGTCGCGAAGATCGCAAAGATTAATTGAATATTTCTCTAAGCTTAGCGACCTTGGTGCCTTTGCGGTTCAAAAATAATATCAACCTAATACATGATCTTCCGGAACGAGCTTTTCATAACGCTCCCAAAAAGAGGGGACAATCTCCCGGGACCTGGCCTTGATTTCATCTTCATCTAGGGTGGTTAAGATGCGATCTTTCATCAAAACCTGGCCGTTGACAATCGTGGTGGTGATCATGGATTCGTTGAAGCCAAAGACAAAGTGTCCAGCCAAGTTTTCGACCGTCATCGGCGTTGTCGGTTTGTAATCGACAAAAATCAGATCCGCTAAAGCCCCTGGCTCGATGACACCCACCCGGCCATCAGGGAAATAGGCTGAAGCCAGGGCAGCGTTGTTGTGTATCGCCATCTGCAGTAATTGATCGCCGGGCAAACGCCGGCTGTCGCGGTGTTTGATCTTCTGCAAGAGATAAGCAGCTTCTGCTTCGCGCCACATGGTATTCGTCAGGCCATCATTTCCCAGGCAAACGGGTATACCAGCCCGTAAATAGGATTCGACTTCGGCAATACCGTCAGCGGCATTCTGATTATTGCGCGGCTGATGGCTGACCCAAGAATTGCTCTCGGCAATTAGCTGCACTTCGCGTGCATCCAGGTGAATGGCATGGGCCAGAATGGATTTATCCCCAAGAATACCGTGCTTCAGCAAACGATCCACAGAGCGTATCCCGGACATAGCCTGGCTGCGGACCTGGTCATATTCGTGTTCTGCCACATGCAGGTGGAATCCAGTTCCCTCGGGCACAGCCTCCCGGCAGGCAGCCAGGGTTTCTTCGGAAACCGTCATGGGCGCGTGAATGCCAAAATTGGCTGCCACACGTCCCTCAGAAATCTGATCCTGGTTGCAGCGGCGCACGAAACGGGCATTCTCAGCAATTCCAGCCTTGGCGCGTTCGGGGCCATCGCGGTCGGTGACTTCAAAACACAACACTGAGCGCAGTCCGGATTCGTCCATCGCTTCGGCAATCACATCCAAAACACCATCGATAAAGTTGGGGGAAGAATGATGATCGAACAAGGTGGTTGTACCGTGCTTGATAGCATCAATGGCTCCCACCAACGCGGAATAGCGCACATCTTCCTCGCTGAGCGCTTTATCAAAGGGCCACCATAACTTATGTAAGATAGTGGGCAACGTAATCGGCGCGTCACCCGGAACCGATATTCCGACCGCGAATGCACTGTAATAATGACCATGAGCGTTGATATTTCCGGGCATCACATATTGGCCGCGGGCGTCCATCCATTCTTCACCCGAATATCGTTTGGCCAATTCCGTAGAGGGACCAATTTCAGTGATCATTCCATTGCGAATAAACACAGCCTGATTCTCTATAATCTGGTTAGGGGTTCCCCAGGTGATCAAGTGTGCATTCGTAATTAACATAACTATCAATCCTTTAAAGCCACTAAACTTCTATCTGGCTCAATCGTTGGGCAATGCCCATGAATCCACTCACTGAACGCACCAGTTCAGGGATTTCAATATATTCATCGGTTACGTGAGCCACAAGGACAGAACCTGGCCCAAAAACAATTGTGGGGATACCCCGCTCTCCAGCACTGCCAGACCCATTGGTGCAATAAGGTGTGCCATAGGTGATCGGGGGGATACCCGCCCCTTCTAAACCTTCCAGGCTGAGCCTGACCCAATCCGAATCAGGCTCTACGGCCCAGGCGGGGTGGAAATCTTTTCGTGTAATGTGTACCCCCGTATAGCAATCAAACGAGAGCTCATCATAGTCAACATCCCAGCCTGTAAGATCATCGAGAGCCTTGCGATGGATCTCAAGCACTGTTTCGCGTGTCTCACCACGCACCATACGCCGATCAAAAATGACCTGGCACTCATAGGGTATAGTCGAGAAGCTCGGGTTTGGTTTGGAACTAATATGGATGGGTTCCATCACGCTGCGCCCCAATAGAGGATCTTCAACAAGGGGGATCTGGCGCACCCGGCGAATTACTTCAACAGCTTTCTCGATGGCATTCTCGCCGACTTCAGGTGAGGAGCTGTGGGCGGATTTCCCTTTGACAGAAAAGATCACCCGGCAGCGACCTTTGTGGCCAATCCCAAGGCGACAGTCGGTCGGCTCTCCAATCACAACGCCATCGGGTTGGACGGCATCTAAGACACTTTCTAAAGCAGCACCTTCCAGAAGCTCTTCCCCAACTGTGCCCACTGCGTAAACTTCACCTGAGAATGAGTCGCGCTGCAAAGCCGCCAAAGCGATTGTAAAAGCAGCCAAGCTGCCCCGATCATCTGTTGATCCGCGCCCCCAGAGCTTTCCATCAACGACTTCACCCCCAAAGGGATCATGAACCCAGGCATCTCGGTCACCCACCTCGACAGTATCCATATGGGCATCGAAGACAAGTTTGGGACCAGGTTTACTCCCCACGCGCCGGCCAATTACATTGCCAACTTCATCACGCCAGACATCATCGAAGCCCAAGGCGCGCATCTTGTTAAGGGCAACGTCAGCTACGGCTTCCAAATCGCCAGCCAGGCCGGGTGCCCGCACCAATTCCTGTAAGTATTCAACAACTTCGTTTTCGATGTCCATAGTAGGCATAAAATCTAAACGCCATCGGCAAAGGCATCGATGACGTCTCTGATATTGCCGCGCAGAGGATACAAAATCGGGCAAGTGACTCCAGCATCGATATACTCTTTGACCTTAGCGCGGCAATCTGCGGCAGTACCAACAGCCATGATGTCACGCACAATCTCCTCGGGGATCACGGCGCTGGCGCGCTCGTAATCTTCCTCGGTGGCGGGCCAGCCCATCAGGGCTTTGGCCTTGTCAGCGATCTCTTCGCTAACGCCGCTGGCCTTCATGATATGGGGCTCTGTGGCGAAATAGTAGGCGGCCAACTTTTTACCCGAGTGCAGGGCGGCATCCGGGTCTTCATCGGACATAGAGACCACCATCAATTCGGGCAGGTCGACATCTTTGATCGTCTTGCCCGCTTTCTGCGCACCTTTCTCCACCAGGGCAATGGCGCGTTTGACATAGTCAACGGAGACGCCGTAATTCAGGCAAACTCCATCACAAATCTCTCCAGCCAACTCAAGCATTTTCGGGCCGGTAGCGCCCAAGTAAATAGGAATATCGCGGGGTGACGTATCCCCATAAACCACATCCAGGCTGACGTTTTCCAGGTTGACGAATTCGCCCTGATAGGTGATGGTCTCCATAGTCAGCAACTGACGCACAGCTTCGATATTTTCACGCATAGCCTTGAGAGGTTTGCTCATCTTCACACCAACCCGGCTGGCGATAGGCTCCCACCAGGCACCCAGACCGAGCATCACCCGGCCACGGCCATCCACCTTGCCACCCAGTTCCCACATGGTGCTGAAACTGGCTGCAATCACTGCCGGATTCCGGGTCCAGATGGGCAATACACCTGACGCTACACGAAGGCGTTTGGTATGCGTAAGGAAAGCGCTCATCAAGACAATACAATCCCTGGCCAGGCGGTTGTCGCCCTGCCAGATCTCACTGAAACCGCGCTCTTCCATATAGCGCGCCAGTTCTAGCTCTTCACGGATGTCAACCACATCCTGCATGTAGATGGCCATTCGGTTAGTCATAGTTCACTCCAATAAAAAACGCATACCTGTCCTTGCGAAGGCGCCTCAGCGATTGAAACAATCTCTTCAATCAACGCGGGAGACTGCCATGTCGCACGCTAATTGCGTGCTCATCGCAGTGACATCATCATAATGTCAGGCCCAATAAATCTTCCATCTCCTGGCAGACTTCTTCGTACATTGCCTGCCACTCCGCTGTGGGTTGGAGGGACTCGACATCATAGGCTTCGGTGAAATGTTTACCTGCCATGGCGACACCCAGTTTTTGCGATTCAGCATAGAGAGGGGTCAGCTTCCTTACCAGAGGGTCAGCCTCGGCTCGTGTTAATCCTACGCTAGCACGCCCGACCTGGGCCAGGAATTTAGCTTCCAGGCCGGTGACATGCCCCTCGATGCGCCCGGCGGCGGATTGGACCCCTTCCAGGATCGAACAACCCGCCGGGACCGTAGCCACAGCCATAGCGGCAGCCTCATAGAGAAGTTCCTTGGTGACAGGTCCAGCGACCGGGCGCGGAAAGGAGGAAGTCAGCAATTTGGAGTTGCGGCTGATAGCCTGGAAACCCAGCGACAAAGCCGGGATCATGGCGGGGAAGGTGCTGCAGCTGAGATGGGCATGGCTGGGACCGGGATTGAAGGTTGTCCCGTTGAGGGTGGCTTTCATCAAAATCACACCAGCCACAATCGCAACGGCCAAACCATCTGCACCACCGACATATCCACCATAGATAGTGTTATAGAAATTGTGCGCAAATGCACCGGTATGCTGATAATGCATCGCTTTGGTCAACTCGGCATAGGCGACTTTCAACTCAGAGATGAAGGAAGCATGATGCCAATCGGTGAGTCGGAAACCACCGTATGTACACGTAGCTAACTCGCCGATCTCTGATGGAGAATCTTCTGCACAGCCAATGGGCATCCCAGGGCGGCCAACCAGCTCAAGCACTTCGAAGGAGAGCTGCGCTTCTTGCCAACAGCCCACGGCTTCCCAGGGAGAGCCGGCTTTGATCGGCCGTCCATGTGTAGTGCTCAGGGTGGCGTTATCGATATAGTCAAGCACCCGCTCCTGAGCATAGCTGGCCATGATGGGGACAAATAATTCTTCAGGGACTGGGGTTCCATAGGGGCCACCGATGGTGGTTATGGGCGAATCCTGATCAGGAAGGCGATGACGGATGGTGACACTATCATCGCCCAAACCGATGGTCTCCTCCTCTGGCGCCGTCGACAAGATCCAATCCAGCTCGTCCTGTGTCCACTTCATCTGGCGCTTGGTCTCCAGGCAATACACGCCCGTCTCGCGGGCCAGCTCCATTCCCGCTTCGAAAAGACGATCCGCTAAAGCGTCATCAGCGGGCACCATCGTTTCGGCATCCCATTGGATATCGTACTTCTGAATCAGACCTTTGATCGCCTGATGGATATACTTGAGATCCCAATCTTTCTCTTCCACCACAGGGCCATTTTCTGCTTTGTCCAGAACGGACAGCATGTATTGATAGGTTTCGCTAAGTTCCATGAATATAACTCCTGATATTTTTGTCTTTATTATTTACCGCGAAGACGCCAAGAGCGCTAAGATTGATCATTAGGGACAGATTCGGTAACGATTTAGTTGATTCTCTTTGCATTCCAAATATTATTTCTTCGCGAGCTTTGCGCCTTGGCGTTTCAATTACCGCCTTTACGCAGGTACCTGGGGAGAGAACTCAGTGCGCAATTCGTTCTGAACCAATATCTCGCCTTCCCGAATTACATACAGCCGCTCGGGTTTGCGGCGCAGGGCGTCTACGGCCGATGTGGCATTCAGCAAGATTAAATTGGCATCGGCGCCTACATGGACGCCGTAATCCTCCAGGCCGATATTACGGGCGGCGTTATAGCGCGGCATATCGAAGGCCACCTGGATCTGATCGGGCGAGGTGAGATGCCCGGCGTGGGCGGCAATATTGGCGACTTCCAGGGGGTCCATTTGCCCAAAGGGGTAGAACATATTCATCAGGTCATCCTGCCCACAGCAGACGTTGACCCCGGCTTCGATCAGTTCAGCGATGCGCGCAATTCCGCGGCGCACAGGGATCTCATCAAGGCGTCCCTGCAGCAGCAGGTTGATGGGCGTATTGCTGACCACGGTGATATCGGCTTCTTTGACCTTGTCAATCACCCGGTTCAGGGTAGCCTTATCCCAGGCGGCCATGGAGGTACAGTGACCGGCGGTCACCCTGCCCTGGTAGCCTTCTTCGGTGGTCTTTTCGGCCAGCAGCTCTAGCGAGCGCCAATAGGGATCATCGGTCTCGTCTATATGCATATCGATATTGACATCCTTGGCCTTGGCGATCTCAAAGACGATCTCGATCTGCCGGGCGCCGTCTTCCATATTCTTCTCATGATGAGGAATCCCCCCTACCAACGTGGCACCGTTTTCCATGGCCTGCCACATCAGGTCAACCGATTCAGGATTGCGGGCCAGACCATGCTGGGGGAAAGCGATCAGTTGCAGGTCAAAAACATGTTTGAATTTCTCGCGAGCCGCGACGACAGCATAAAGTAGATCTAACTTGGCATACTGGTCGATATCGACATGGTTGCGCATCCACAAGGTGCCGTGGGCGATAGCTTCATGGATGGTCTGCGTGGCCCGTTGCAGGATATCCTCAGGGGTCAAATTGACTTTGACCTCCGCATAAATGTCGATGGCCTCGCGCAGGGTGCCGCTCTGATTGAGATTATCTGTATCCCAAATCAGGGAATTTTCGATGTGGAAATGCGTCTCGATCAAAGCTGGGGAGATCATCGCCCCCTGTGCGTCAATGGATTTCTCCCCGGGTGAAATTTCATCCGAAGAAACCAGGATGATCTTTCCATCCTGTATGCCCACATGGACAATTTCAAGCGTTTTATCATGGAGTGCATTATGAAGGGTTAAATCCATGTAGATACCTTTCGTTTGCTATTTCGATCGTCGTGCTGCCCGCCGGGTAATGTAGAAGCGGAAGTTATCGGTCACAAAATAGATATAGCCTATCCCCAGGATTTCCCCTGTAGCAGCAAAGTACGTTTCTTCCATATGGAAAACCGGCTTTCCTGCCGGGATACCCAACTTGCTGGCAATCTCCTCGGTGGCTTCGATGGCAAAAATCTCCGAGCGAGTGTGAGATAGCGGCGGATCACGATCGTCAAGAAAATAAATAAATACGGAATCCTGGTATGAAGTCAACTTATCATAAAGTCCTGCGGTACCAATGAAATAATCATCGAAATACATACAGCGCTTATCATCAATGGCATCGATTGTTTGAATTCGCACCAGGTCCACTCCCTGCTCGACATTCAACATCGCCGCCAGTTCTGGTGTAGCTGCTACTGTATCGATCGATTTTTCAACATTGGCGTGTTCCACGCCCGCGGCCTGTGCCAATTCCTGCAGAGGTTCCAAACGCTGCAAGCCGCCGAAAAATCCTGGGCCGGTTGGGATAGTAACAAAGGTCCCGATGCCCTGCCTGCGGGCAATCAAGCCATGCGATTCCAAATGTCCCAGCGCTTCCCGTAGCGTGGATCTTGAAATGCCTAACTTCCTGGCCAACTCATCTTCTGGTGGAAGTTGATCACCAGGTTCCAGTTGACCCGTTTCGATCATATTGGTGAGCGCATCGATGGCCTGAACATATAAAGGCCTGCGATCCCTCAAACCGAGTGAGTTTCCGTTATCGGTCATAATTCACCTCTAGTTGTAAGTCGTCAAACGTTTGACAATATAAAAATATCAGGATTCGTACAAAGAGTCAAATAATCTGACCCTTATGGGGAGAATTGTCACCTCCAACATGTGACAATCAAGCCCAATGCAGTTTCTGTTCGACCCTATTTTCCGCTAGGATCCGCCCTCCCCTGACCACGTACCGGCGAGGGGGCTGCAGCCGCAGGGCATCCTGGGCGTTGTCGGCTTCGAAGAGGGTAAAGTCGGCTGGATTCCCGATCTCAAGACCGTAATCTGACAATCTCAAAGCTCTCGCTGCCCGCCAGCGCGGCATATCAAAAGCCGTTTGGATTTCATCAGGAGTCGAGAGATGGGCTGTCAGCGCCGTGACCAACGCCACCTCGAGCATATCCATGCGCCCAAAGGGGAAGAAGATATTCTTGACATCGTCGAGGCCGCAGGAGACATTGACACCCGTTTCCAACAATTCCTTAACGCGCGTGATACCGCGGCGCACAGGTTGGGCATCGCCGCGCCCCTGCAGGTACAGGTTGATCATCGGATTGGTAACCACGGTGATTTCCGCCTCGGCGACCTTCTCGATGACGCGTTTTGCATAATCATCTGGATAGGCTGCCAGGGCACAGCAGTGTCCTGCGATCACCCGCCCCTGGTAGCCCTCGCGGATGGTGGTCTCAGCCAGCTGTTCCAGGGTTCGGGAGTCGGGATCGTCGGTCTCGTCGATGTGCATGTCGACATCGGCGTCGAACTCTTTGGCAATTTCGAAGGCGATGTCGATGTGTTCCTGGGCGTCAGCGCGGTTGGCCTCGGCATGGGGCATACCACCGACCACATCTGCACCCTGTCGCATGGATTCTCGCATCCAGGGCACGCTCTCGGGGTCGCGCACCAGACCCAGCTGCGGAAAGCAGACTATCTGCACATCGACTACACCGGCAAATTTTCCCTTCGCTTCAACGATGGGATACAGCAGCTTCAAACCAGAAACCGAGTCGACATCGACATGATTACGTATCCAACCGGTGCCATTTACCAACGCTTCGGTCAGCGCCCGGCAGGCTTTCGTGTAAATTTCTTTTGCGGGTCGGTCATCCTTGATGCGGGCGTTGATCTCGATGGCCTCATCGAGGGTGCCTGAATGATTAACATATTCATCGAGATAAGCGCAATCGAGGTGGTGGTGTGGATCGATGAATAGCGGCGAGGCCAGCAATCCCGAGGCCTGGATATCGTTTTCAGGATTTGTCGGGGCTGGCAGGTCAGGCCCAATGGCCGCGATGACACCTGCCTGGACGCCAATATCCAGCGGTTTGTCGTGGCCTTCAATGAGTACATTGCGAAAGGCAAGATCCATAGTTATTTGTCACTACAATAAATATCTAGTAACCAAAATGGGCAGATAAAACCGCCAAGACACGAAGTTCGCGAAGACATATCATTTATGTCTGATGTTGATCTCAACATCAGGAGAATTTATTAAATATCTCTTTGCGCCCTTTGCGCCTTAGCGGTAATAATCATATTTTCGAAACTAAACCAATCTGTCCAAAGGAAGTCCGAGGTCGATCAGTTCTTGGCGAACTTCGTCGTACATGCCCTGCCATTCAGGCGTCGGCTCGACGTTATCGATGTCGTAGACCTCTTCGAAAGGCTTGCCGATGGGCTTCTTGTCCAGGTCATCCACGTAGAGCGGGATGATCTGCTTGACGATCTCGTCCGCTTCGGCACGGCTCATGCCGCGCACGGCTCGGGTGACCTCGCCACAGATCTTGGAGTCCAGACCGCTGGCGTGGCGGGGGATGCTGCCACCGGAAGCCGAGTGGCAGGAGGTCATCAGTGATTGACCGGAAACGGTGGTCGCAGCGACGAAAGCCGCGTTCTCGTATAACATGGTCTTGGTGCCAGGCCCGCCAGCGGGACCTACCAGGGTATCCACCAACATGTTGGTATTGCGGGTCAGCCCTTGCACGCCCAGGGCAATTGCCCAGATCATCTCGGGGGTGGTGTCGCAGTTGTAGAAGGGATGATTGGGGCGGGTGTTATACGTATGCCCAGGATGACATTGGTTGAGCAGGATCAGGCCGCCAACTACAGCGATGGCAATGCCTTCACCGCCGCCCACGTACCCACCATAGATGGGGTTGTAATAGGCCTCGAGCAGGGTTCCCGTGCGCACAGAGTGGGTGACAATGGAGAGCATATCGTAGTTGGTCTTCAGCTCGCTCATGATGGGCGCGTGCAACCAATCGGTAGTACGATAACCACCATAGGATACGCCCGAAAGGCCGCCTAAAGCTGTGGCGGACAGTTCGACGCAACCCAGGCACATGCCGGGGCGTCCTGCAATTTCGGCTGCCTGAAGGGCCAGTTCGGCCTCGCGGCGAGCAGCCAGCACTTCCCAGGGTGAGCCGGCCTTGACCGGGTGCCCGTAGACAGACTCCAGCGAGGGGTTGTCGATAACGTCGATGACACCCTCTTTGAGATAGCTGAGGCTCATGGGGATGTACATGTACTCGGGAACAGGCACACCATAGGCCCCACCGGCCACCACTACCCGCTCATCATCATCGGGCACGCGCGCCTTGCACACCACGGCGTCCGCCCCTGCCCCCATGACGATCTCCGATGGCACGTGGCGCAGCCCCTCCAGCAGTTCTTCTTTTGTCCAGACAATGCGGCGGCTGGTGTTCTGGCAGAACATACCTGCCTCTGTCGCCAGATCCAGGCCAGCCTGGAAGACGCGGTCGGCCAGGTCATCATCGCTGTTAACAATCACGGATTCGTCAAACTTGATATCGTAATCTTCGATCAGCTTTTTTACAGTGGGCGCGATCAATTTGCGCTCAAAGTCTTCCTCCTCCATGATCGGTCCTGTTTCCGCCCGGTGAAGAACCTCAACAATTCTTGCTCGGTGTCCCATGACAAACTCTCCTTTCCAAATATTGGTTTTGGTCTTCTACTTCCTCTTAATGGCAATTCAATCAAGTGGGATTCCTAATTCAATCATCTCTTGCCGCGCAACCTCATACACCGCTTGCCACTCGGCCGTCGGCTCGAGCGTTTCAAGGTCAAAGCACTCGTCAAAGGGTTGTCCTTTTTTGAGCAGATTTTGTTCATCCTTGAACATGCCGATCAGCTTGTTGACGATTGGGTGAGCCTCGGCGCGTCTCATACCGCTGGCAGCATGCGCTACTTCGGCGGCGAAACGGGCTTCGAGCGGCGAGCAGTGCCCTTCAAATCGGCCGGTGGCGGTCTGCACACCCTGTCCCAACCACACGCCAGATGTGACCGTGGCCAGTTGGTAGGCGGCAATTTCGTACAGCATGTCTATCTCTGTCGGGCCCGCAGCCGGGCGAGTAAAGTTGGCGATGCAAATATTGGAATTGCGCGAGAGCGCCTGCATAGCTACGGCTTGAGAGACGATAAGCGGGGGGAAGGTATTGAAACTGTGATGTGCGTGACTGATGCCTGTATTGAAATAATCGCCAAAAAGCGTGGCCTTCATCAAGATGAAACCAGCCACGGTGGCGATGGCCGTACCTTCAACACCCCCAGCGAAACCACCAAAGATGGGGTTGTAGAAATTATGCACAAACGAATTGGTTTCAATAAAATGAGAGGTGCGGATAAGGTCTTCATAGGGCACTTTTAGCTCGCTCATAAACGAGGCGTTCTGCACATCAGTCCGGCGCATGCCCCCATAAGATTGCACACTGACAGTGCCGATTGCGGAAGCAGAAGTGTTCGGTGCACAAACCGCCATCCCTGGGCGCCCGACATCTTCAATGGCCTGCATGGTCATGCGGACCTCATGCCAACAGCCAGCGGTATCCCAGGGTGATCCAGCCCGCACCGGTCTACCGTGGACAGTCTTGAGCGCACCGGTGGTGAAATAGTTAAAAAGCGGTTCCTTGACATAGGCCTTGTTCAGGCGCAAGAAGTACTCCTCGGGGATCACCACCCCCCATGGCCCGCCGCCAAAAGGCACTTTTCCTGAAGAATCCGGGGTGCGTTTGTTAATCACAAAAGCATCTTCACCTGTCCCGGCAGTTAACGTATCAGGTATCCGGTCGAGCACGCCCTGGATTTCCTCTTCCGTCCAGATCATTCGGCGGCCGGTATCCGTGCAGTACACACCAGCATCCACGCAAAGCTGGATGGCAGCGGCAAACAAGCGGTCCGCCAGGTCATCATCATCTGGCACGCCTGGCTCGGCAACTGGAAAGCTTAGATCATATTTTTCAACCAACTCTTTGATCTTGGCATAGATATAGACGTTGTCCCATTCCTTAAGATCGATCATGGGGCCATTCTCGGCCTTGTCGAGTACAGCTAGGAACTCTTCGTGCGGAACTTTGGGCTCAAACGGCATACTTGTATCTCCTTTAATTCTGTCCAAATTGATCAAGCGGCATCCCCATGGCGATCAACTCACCCCTGACCTCATCGTAGATTCCCTGCCATTCGGCAGTCGGCTCCACGGTTTCAATATCGTAAACTTGTTCAAAGGGTTTTCCGATGGGTTTTTTCTCTAAATCAGATTGATAGAGTGGCACGATTTGAGTGAGCAGCTCGTTGGCATGTTCACGCGTCAACCCTGGCATCGTTCGAGCAACCTCGGCACAAATCCGGGCATCAAGACCGCTGCCATGACGCGGTACAGCCCCTCCAGCAGAGTGGCTAGCCAGCAGTTCAGACACCCCTGAAGCCATTGACATCAATGCGAATGCAGCGTTTTCATAGACAATGGTCTTGGTTCCTGGCCCACCAGCTGGACCAGCCAGCGTAGCGATCATCAGATCACTATTGCGGGTTAATGCCTGTACGCCCAGGCTTGTGGCCCACAAGATTTCCGGTGTGGTGTCGCAGCCATAAAATGGATGGGTAGGACGAGTGCAAAAAGTATGGCCAATAGAAATCTGATTGAGTAAGATCATCCCCGCCGCCACGGCAATTGCAGTGCCTTCGGCCCCTCCAACATGGCCTCCATAGATTGGGTTGTAATAAGCCCCGATAAATCCATTCAAATTATGGATGTGAGTAATGATGGCCAGCAAATCGTTGTTGGTTTTGAATTCACTGGTGGTTGCAACATGGTGGCGGTCAAAGGTGCGATAGCCACCCCAGGTAACCCCGGCCAATCCGCCCAGCGCCGTCGGAGCCAATTCGACAGCGGAAAATGGGGTTCCCATCTTTCCAACAAGGGATAGTGCTTCCTGGGCCAATTCGGCTTTCCTCCAGGCCCCTAATACTTCCCAACCTGTACCAGCCTTTATGGGATAGCCATAGGCCGTTTCAAGAGAAACGCTATCAATAGAATCAAAAATTCCCTGCTTGAGAAAACTCAATGTCAGGGGAAGATGCAAATCTTCTGGGAAAGGTATACCAACTACGCCTCCCAGGAGCGCAACGCGCTGTGAATCCTCGGGCATGCGGGCAACAACAGTGAACTGTTCGTCCCTCTCTCCTAGTGAGGCCTGATTATGGCAAGTTTGTATGGCTTCTTCAATTTCATCACGAGTCCAGGTGATGCGACGGCTGGTGCTCTGATTGAACATCCCAACTTCACTGGCAAAATCTACTCCGGCTTGGAACACCCGATCAGCAAGATCGTCGTCGGAATTGACATAGGATTCACCCGTATACTGAATATCGTATTTTTCGACCAGACGTTTGATCGTTGGTCCCACCAGCTTACGCTCAAAATCGACCTCGTCCATGATAGGCCCAGACTCAGAGCGCTCGAGGACTTCGAAAAGCCTAGGATGCTGCTTCATTGCTAGTCTCCTTTTATTGTTCCGACTACGCAGGTCGATCCAGCAATGCCAGGCATTTCTCCACAGCTTCGACAGCATCCTTGCCAAAGGCATCGGCGCCAATTTCAGCGGTGTATTCGGCCGTGATCGGTGCTCCACCGACGATGACGACAAAATCGTTCTTTAGGCCAAAGCCATCCCGGAGTTCGACACATTCCTTCATGTAGGGCATCGAGGTGGTCATCAAGGATGATAAGCCGACAATATCAGCGCCCACTTCTTTGGCCTTATCAAGCATATCGCGCGGCGGCACATCAACACCCATATCGAAGACTTCGAAGCCGTTCACCCGCAGCATCAGCACGACCATGTTCTTGCCAATATCATGCAGATCACCCTTGACTGAGCCGATAACGATCTTGCCCCGGATCACTTCTTGATCCGAATCGGAGGCCGCCAACATAGGCTGTACCACCTGATCGCTGATAGCCTGGGCGCGGTCTGCGGCATCCATCAATTCAGGCAAAAAGATCTCCATGCGACCAAATTTGTCACCGACTGCTGCCATAGCGGGAGTAAAGATCATATTGAAGAAATCCGTGACACCGATATCACCAGCCAAAGTTTCTTTGGCCCAATCCAGACCGGCATCCGGTTCATCTCCTAATAACAATTCCATGAGTTCTTTCTGCAGTGCTTTAAAATCAGACATAGGGACCTCCAAGGCATATTCGCGGAATTAGTTGTCAGTCGTCAAACGTTTGACGTTTAGAGATTAGCATATTTTTTCACAAAAGTCAAATTTTCATAATTTTTTGAATTAAGGATGTCATCCTGAGCGGAGCGAAGGATCTGAATCGTATTTTTTTGAGAGATTCTTCGCCCCTCGCCGTAGGCGGACCTTGCCGTAGGCACGTCTTAGACAGGCCATGACAGTTCAACTGGAAAACTTTCAAAATACGTTAACTAATCTGCAACCCCCACCCACCAACTTCTTCTTTGACTTTGTTGTAAATATCCATCCATTCAGGCTTCGGCTGCATATTCTCAAGGTCATAGGCCTCGGAGAAGGCAATCCCAACAGGTTTTTGATCCATCACCGGTTGATATTGGGCGATGGCCTTTTGTACGATCTCGTCGGCCTGCTCCCGGCTCAGGCCCGCGGCGGCGTGAGCGACTTTTCCATTGAAGCGCGTCTCCAGCCCGGTGCAGTGGTTCTCGACCACCCCCACCCCAGAGCGCACGCCCAGGGCGCGCGAACCACCACAAACCGAGATTGTCATGGCCATAGCTACACACTCGTACAGCAGCGACTCGGTTCCAGGCCCACTGACCGGCGAGGTCATGAATTCAGACAGCAAATGCGAATTGCGTGATGTAGCCGCAGCCACCACGCTGATCGCCCGCATGATATCCGGGAAAGTGGAGTTAGCCAGGAAAGGATGTGTGGGGCACGACTCGACACTATCAGGCATGTAGATCAGATGCATGGCCATCCAACCGGCAAGGATCAGGATCGCAACGCCTTCGGCGCCACCGCCCAGGCCGCCCATAATGGGGTTATAGAAACCCAGAATGACTCCCTCTTGACGCAGGCTGTGAGCCACTTTGTTCAGCAATTCATTATTGGTCTTCATCTCACTGATCAAAGCGACGATATGTGTATCCGTTGGTCGATAGCCGCCGCGGCTGATGGCCGAGAGATGCCCCAAATCGCTCATGGCCATCTCTACGCCCATGACCGACAACCCGGCTCGATCTGCACGCGCGGCAGCTTCCTGCACCAGGTCAACTTCCTGCCAGGAAGAGATCACTTCCAGGGGGGATTTGGCGCGCACTTTGCGGCCATAGCTGGTGGCTAGAGTTCCGGGGACGACAATATCTAAGATCGGCTCCTGAAAATAGGACTGCATGATGGGCACATACATATCTTCAGAAAGCGGCGTACCAATGGGACCACCACCCACCAAAGGGGGCTGCGGATCTTCGACCTGGCGTGGTCTGAATGCCCGAGCATCAACACCGTCTCCAATGGTGACCTGGGAAGGCGCAGCTTCCAGGGCAGCTTCAATTTCATCTTTGCTGAATTGGATCACGCGCTGCGTGTCGGTATGGTAAACGCCACACTCCACCAGGAAATCCAGGGCGGCCTGCCAGACCCGATCGATCATATTGTCATCGCGCTGGAGTATGAGATCTTTGTTGAAGGTGATCTCATACTCCTTGATCACGCGCGAAACGCCCGCGGACACAGATTTATCGAATTCCTTTTCGTCCACGATGGGGCCGGTGTATATTTTGTCGATTACGTCTAAAAGTCGCTGAATTTTATGCATTATTGAGCCTCGAAAATCTCATTACTAATTGTCACTCTGAGCTTCATCCGGAGCAAAGTCGAAGGAAAAGCGAAGAGTCTCCCGCCCTCCGGGCGGAGATTCTTCACTTCGTTCACGTCAAAGGCGGGCCTATAGCCATGACAATACACTAATTACACAGCCACCCACTCCTTCGCCAAACGCACGGCGCTCATGGCATCGGGACCCCAGGCATCGGCGTTGGCGTATTCGCAAGCGTAATCATCGACCTGACCGCCGCCGATCATCACTTTGACTTTCTCATCTAGTCCAGCTTCCCCCATTGCTTCCACAGTCGCTTTCATGGGGTCATAGGCCAGGGTCAAGAAACCGCTCAAAGCCAGGATCGAAGCGCCAGTCTCTTTTATTTTTTCCACAAATACGCCTGGGGGCACGTCCACACCTAAATCGAAAACTTCAAACCCATTGATATCCAGCATGAAGACCACGATATCTTTGGCGATATCGTGGATATCCCCCTGCACCGTGCCGATGACCACATTGCCGATTCGTTCCTGTTGGGATCCAGATGTCATCTTGGGTTTGACCAATTCAGAGATCGTCTTCAAGATCTCACCGGCCATCATCAGTTCAGGCAAGAAAGCTTCTTCACGCTCAAAGCGCCCCCCGATGATGGTCATAGCTTCACGGCAGTCGCTGAGGATATCTAAGGGATCGACTCCCTCATCGAGCAACTGCGTTGTAATTTGTGCGGCCTCCCCTTCGGCCATATTTACGATTGCATTAACGAGTTCATTGTTGGGCATAATACTCTACTTTCAATGGATTCTTGCTACCTGCATTTTGTATGGGAGTTGATCCTTTTCTCAATCACGAATTAGAGCGAATGTCCCGAATTACACGAATATTTAGTGATAATTTGTAAAAATTATTGTATTCGTGCAATTCGTAGTATTCGGATTCATTCGTGATAAGGATCTTAGCTGTTCGTGTTATGTCGAAATCAGATAGATCGCCACCACAGACAGGCCAATCCCAATACCCTGCCTTGGGGTCACGACCTCATTGAGAAAGATCATTCCCATCAGGATGGCGAGCATAGGGTACAGCGCGGATATTGGCGCGACCAACGTCAAAGGTCCTTTGGAAACGGCAATCAGGTATGCAAACGCACCCAAGAATCCAAATACGCCAACCGCCAAACCATAAGAAAACCCTGGGATATTAAATTGCACTTTGAATTTCATGGATATCAGCACTCCCAATCCAACCAGTATCCCTCCCAAAACCTGGTAGATCATGGCGCTGTTGTAATCGATATAGCGAGTGGCAATTTTGGGAAGGAATGCCCAAAAACCCCAGGCAAGTAGAGTCAGGATCGTAGGTACGAGCCAATCTTTCATGGCGGTTTCCAGCCTCCCAAGGATTAGCAGATTCTAGTTACAAGGATTTTTTTGACTGTAATTCTGAGCCGCCAGGGGCGCGCCTGCGGCGAGCGAAGAATCTGAGATGCTGCTAACCTAGATTCTTCGCCCCAATGGGGCTCAGAATGACAATTGTATTGAAGAAATTTGAACATCAGGCTAGCCAATTCGTTTTGGTTTTGAATTTTGAATCACTCTCTCGAATAGGGCACACCCAGTTTAGCCGGTTGGGCAGAACGAACCCTTGAGAGCGCCAGCGCCACCAATGCCAGCACGTAGGGCATGACCAAAAAGACTTCATAAGGAACGGCAATCTCAAAGGTTGTCAACGTAACTTGTAAAGCACCCAGGAAGGCAAAGAGCAGCGTGGCAATCACCATACGAATTGGATTCCAGTTTCCCGCGATGACGACGATAATTGCCAGCCAGCCTCGACCCGCAGTAAGATTCGGCAGATAGCGAGAGGTCACAGACATCAGAAATGCGCCGCCAAGGCCTGCCATCATGCCCGCAAACACTGTAGCAGACAGGCGAACCCGATTGACATTAATGCCGCGTGTATCTACTGCCCGCGGATTTTCACCAGCGCTGCGGATCGTCAGGCCATACTTCGTCCGGCGCAAGAACCAGGCAATCGCAATAACGCTTATGCCGGCCAAATAGGTATAAGGACTCTGCTGGAATAGGATTTCCCCAATATAGGGAATATCCGCTAAAAGTGGGATATGAAAATCAGGTAGTATCACTACCTGCACCGATTCCATTTCTGCGTTGAGCATGCGGTGGAAATATTCGCCAACACCGACTGCCAGCAGGTTGATCGAAAGTCCCGAAACAGTCTGGTCTACTTTTAGGTAGATCACCAGCAAACCCAGCAGCAGGCCCAAAAGGGCGCCGACGATCAAGGCCACGCCTCCACCCATGATCGTAGTGCCGCCAAGGGAGGTAACCAACCAGACTGCGAAAACACCAAACAGCATCATCCCTTCAAGGCCCATGTTCATAATCCCTGAGCGCTCGGCGACCAGTTCACCCATAGCGCCCAACAGCAACGGTGTCGAAATGCGGATGGTCGCCGCCAGGACATTAATGATTATGGCTGCCTGTAAAATATCATCTAACATGGGGAATCCTCCGGACACGATATTTCATCAACGCTCGGCTGACCAGCACTGAGATGAGAACAAGAGCCTGTATTACGAAGGTAATTGAGGAATGTACACCGGTTGAAGTGGCCATAACTACGGATCCGTTGATCAAGCCCCCGAAGAATATCGCCGTTATGATCACGAATATTGGGTTTAATTCCGCCAGCATGGCCACAATGATTCCCGTGTAGCCATAGCCGGGTGAAATATCCAAATTGACATTGTGGTGGACCCCAAATAATTCACCCACTCCTGCCAACCCGGCCAGACCACCACTGAGGAACATGGTGATTAGCGTTAATTTTTTGACATCGATGCCTTTGAACTGGGTGGCGACAGGATTGGCGCCTAAGGCACGTAAATCAAAACCATAAGGGGTCCTTTTCATTACCCAGTAGATTAGGATCGCTAGGCCAATGGCGATCAGGAAACCCATATGCAGCCTGGAACCTTCGATCAGCACCGGGTACCAGGCATCCTTGGGGATGATGGCTGAACGCGGATAAAAGTGGTTAGGGTCCATCCAATATTTATGGTCATAGAGCAGGAATTGCAGCGCGGTGACAATAATGTAATTCAACAACACCGTACTGATGATAATATCGACATTGAAACGCGTTCGTAGCCAACCTGCCAGCCATCCCAGCAATGCCCCACCAAAAAATCCGGCTATTACTAGTATTGGTAGAAGTGCAATAGGAAGTAAAAATGGGTAAAGTATCTGATATATAGCATACGAAAGCATCGCCCCAGCGAACAACTGACCTTCCTGGCCGATCGACCAGATCTGCGCCCGAAAAGCGATCACCGTCGCCAGCGCGGTGAGCAACAAGGGAGATGAGCGCATCAGCGTGTTCAATATCTTTCGTTGCTCGCCAAAAGCGCCGTCGAACATCGCGGTGAAAGATTCAATCGGGTCATGGCCAGTCAGGCTGATGACCCACCCAGAGATTGCAATTGCAACCAAGAGACCTACAATCACCACCACAATTTGAATGAGAGGGTGGACTTCACGCCTCTTAACTATCTCAATACCCAGAGCTTTTAGCATCATGGACCTTCCTTGACTCCGGCCATCAAGAGACCGATCTTATCAATATCTGCATCGGCAGCGTCAAAAATACCTAGAATCTCGCCCTGGAAAACTACAGCAATGTGATCTGAGAGGGTCAGGATCTCATCCAGGTCTTCTGAAAACAACAGGATACCCACTCCTTCACCACGTAACTTAAGAAACTGATTGTGTACGTACTCGATCACACCTACATCCAGCCCACGGGTGGGTTGGCTAGCGATGAGTACTTTCGGGCTGCTACCGATCTCGCGTGCCAAAACTACCTTTTGCAGGTTTCCGCCTGAAAGATTACCTGTGACGTGATCAATGGAAGGCGCTGCGATTTCATAGTCTTCTAAACCCTCATTCGCAAATGAACGGATAGCTTTGTTGTTTAACTGCGTTCCCTTGCGGAAAGGTTCATTCCATTCACGGCCCAGAATCATATTTTCGGCAATGGTGAAATCCATCACCAAGCCTTCCTTGATACGATCGCTGGGCACATGCGCCATGCCCATCGATTGAATGTGTCCGACGCTCTTGCCGGTGATGTTGTCACCGTTCAACATAACCTGGCCACTCTCTAACTGGCGCATTCCGATCAGCACTTCAAAGAGTTCTTTCTGGCCATTGCCCGCCACACCGGCAACACCGACGATTTCACTTTGATGCAAATACAGGTCAATACCACGGACGCATTCCAAGCCAATGTCGTTACAAGCCTGAACACCTTTGATCTCAAGCACCGGTTTTCCCCGATCGATTTGTTCCCTTTTTACACGGAAGACCACATCGCGCCCGACCATCATGCGCGCCAGCCCAGCCTTGGATACTTCCCATGAGTTAACGGTATCGATCTTCTTACCTTTTCTCAGCACAGTCACGCGATCTGAAACCTGCACCACCTCATTTAACTTATGGGTGATGAAGATTATTGAGAGATCATCAAAACTCATCTTCTTCAAGATCGAAAAAAGACGTTCACTTTCCTGGGGTGTCAGCACGGCAGTTGGCTCATCCATGATCAGCAAATCCACGCCGTCATAGAGCGCCTTGAGGATTTCCACCCACTGCTGCTCCCCCACGGAAAGCTGCCAAATGAGGGAGTCGGGATCCATATTGACATTGTACTGCTCGCACAGCTCGGTGATGCGCTCCCGGGCAGCTTTTTCATCGAGGAGCATCCCCGGTGTGTCACGACCCAGCAAGATGTTTTCCAGTACGCTGTGCGTATCCACCAGCATGAAGTGCTGGTGCACCATGCCGATGCCCAGATCCATGGCTGCCGCAGGAGAGGATATGTCGACTTTCTCCCCTTTCCAATAGATCTCACCAGCATCGGGTGAATAGAAACCAAACAGTGATTCAGCCAGTGTGGATTTCCCAGCGCCGTTCTCCCCAAGCAAACAGTGGATTTCTCCTTCGCGCACTTCGAAATCAACCGCGTCGTTAGCCAACACTAAGGGGAATTGTTTGGTCAGTTTTCTTGTTTCCAGCAATATTGGGCCATGCCCTGTTGGAGTTTCGACCGTACGGTCCAAGGCTTCCTCCTCTTATTCGGGTGTGCCTCTAACAAGTAGAGAGGCACACCCAATTTGAAATTGAAAACCCAAGGTTTTGTTCTTTGATAGCTCAGCGTTTGTCAAAAACCTTTTAGGTTATCACCTAGTAAGAACTACTCTGATGCGGGCTCCTCGATATTGAGTTCAGGAACAATCGAGCCATCCATGATTCCCGCGATGGTGGCGTTAAACTGCTCGAGTACATCAGCAGGCAAGGTCTCTTCAATGCCTTCCCCGAGTTTCACAGTGCAAGCGCCAGTAGCCATGTTGTTCTCGAAGCCATTTCGAATACCACCGTTCCATTCACCGGTTGTCTTGTACTTCAGCCACTCCTGCAAGGCCCACTCATAGCCAGGTTCCCAGGTAGCCAGGTAACTGGCCATCACATTGCCAGGGTATAGTTCACTGAAATCGATATAGGGGCCGTAGCACATCGCGCCAGTACCAGGGCCACATACGTCGAAGTTCTCAGCGGCCATGAAGAGCTGGTCGGCACCAGCAGCTTTCTGGGCCTCGGCTAACTCGCCGGCAGCAACAGGGTCGTACCAGGAGTTAATGAAGCCAACCTTCTGCTTCAATTCAGGCTTAACCGATTTTGCGCCCTCGAAGAAGGAGTTGAGCACATCATTAACATCTTCTGCGGGGAAGCCGGCAGCAGCACCGATAACAGTGCCTTCAGTCACCAAGCCCGCCAGAACGCCCATGGCGTAGACGCCGTCGTAACAACGGTACATGTAGTGATAGTTGTTTTCGACGCCATCGATCCAACCCGAACCTACCTCAATGAACATCACATCTGGATAGTCTGGAGCGACGTTGAGAACGATGTCATTGTAACCGCCGTGCATCCACATGACATCACAGCCACTCTCGGCGTATTCCCGCATGGCAGCTTCGGCCTCATCTCCCCACAATCCTTCGACGAAGCGCAGCTCGAGCACTTCGATGTCCGCACCGGGGTTCTCAGCAAAGCGCAAGAAACTCTCATGACCAGAGCGGTCCCAGCCGTTGTCGGTGATGGAGGTCGAGTATATGGTGCAGAACTGCACCTGGGTGGGGGCTTCCATGGCCTCTTCTTCGGCCGGTTCTTCTACCACTTCTTCTTCAGCCTCTTCCACTTCCTCGACGGGTTCTTCGGCAACCGCTTCCTCAGCAGCAGGTTCTTCTGCGGCCGGCTCAGGAGCTGGCTTGCAGGCTGCAAAGAGCATGCCAAAGACCACCAGCAGACTTAATACAAGCATAAATTTTTTAGACATCTTTACTCTCCTCTTGGTATCAACTTTGTAATTAGTTTGATTCTGGTAACCAAATCTCATTTACGTTCCATCTTCCTCCTTTCGATCTCAAAAAGATACAACTACAATCAGCCACTCTCCTTCATAATATCCGCCGTATAGTTTCATATTTACTTGCAACTCCAAATAAATGCTCCAGGGAGTGAAATACGGGCTTCCCATCGCTGGTGAATCCTACATCCTCGATGACCAACACAGGGGTATTCAGTGCATAATCTGAAAACTCTTCTGGCAGATTGCAGCTCTCAACGGTTTGGGGATAAAGGCATGATGTCAAATGATCTATCGGTGTATTACATTTTTGCCTGAAAAATTGAAAGAATGGCTCGGTAATTCCTGGTTGGGTAATTTGATCCTGGGAAAAATAATTTTCGAATACCCAAAGGGGGATATGGTTGATGATGTAAATGATGGGTTTGTTGTCGGCCGTCCAGATTTTCTTGATCTGCAGAGACTTTCCACCCTTTTCGATCTCCAGCTTTTCGGTGATCCCGGCATCCGTATTGACGATATCTGCCCCCAACTGCTCAAAACCCGACTCGAATCCCTGCATGGCAATGCGGTCATCGAAATCGATCATCTGAAAAAGCGGGTTCGCAATACTGAGCTGCTTGCTGACAAAGGTGCCAATGCCCTGGCGGCGTTGGATCAATTTGCGCTCTTCGAGCTTGGCATAGGCGCTGCGCAGCGTGGCCCTGCTGACATTGAACTCTTCAATTAACTCATTTTCAGTGGGGAGCTGGCTTCCTGGATGATAGACACCTTCCTTGATCCGATCAATGAGAATTCGCAGCACTTGATCGGCAAGGGAAGGTTGACGGACCAGTTTTAACTCATCCATGGTACAGGATCCTTTCGGGACACTTTGAAACCAGGTCGAGCACGCGCACGTTGAAACATCATTCGTCAATCATCAGTTGGTAGCCATCTGATGATCAAACTATACACGAATACTATTCCCCTGTCAATATAAGACAATTGCCCAAAGTACTTACCCTGGACTATTTATGTGATCGCTCAATTTTTAAGGTACAGATCGAATCCAATTGTATTGATCGACGAATTCCACTCTACAGCAGACTCAATCGTCATGTGATCCTAAACCGGCTCAAAAGGCTTGCCGATCGAATGTGCATTGAGCCTATGCGCACAAATCGATACCAACGTAGCAACTATTTCATTTACTTCGATACGAATCATTCCTAGTGATTATGCTCCAAGGGTATTGTTCCTGCGCTTGAGAGCCTTTTTCCAGCCGTCATCCATATCCAGGCCCATGCCTGTCAATGCTTCTTTGACCTTCAAGTAAGGTTCCAGCCACTCCTGAGTGGGTTCAAGGGTATCCAGATCATACAGTTTCGGGAAAGGTTTTCCTAAATCTGGCTCGGCCAGCTTATCCTGGTATTTCTCGAGACAGGTCAAAACCAGCTCATTGACCTCCCTGCGGGGCTTTCCCAATGTGGCATGGGCAACCTCTGCCTGGAAGCGCGCTTCCAATCCGCTGGTGTGATCCAGTTCATTGCCACAGGTAGCCCCAATGCCGTGTTGGTGCAGCCCGCACACGGCCCCAATCATGGCGCCAGCGGCGATCTCCCAGAAAATATCCTCGGTGCCCAAACCCGACCGAGTGTAAAGATCGTTAATGGATACGACGGGAGTATTGCGCGCCAACGCTTGCCCGGCCACAGCCTGCACCCACAACCCCAAGGGGTCAGTATTGTGTGACCACTGTAGGGACATATGCCCCATAAAATGGTAGGAAACACCATAGCACAGCACACCCAAAAGGTGACTGGCCACAGTCACCATGGCCGTGCCCTGGGCACCGCCACCCAGCCCCCCAATCAGCGGCGTCATTAGATCGACGATGTGCATGCCCACGGACTGCATATAGGCCACCCTAGAAAGCTGGTCATAATCCGTCTTAAGTTCCGGAAGCTGCGAAACCAACAACCCATCGGAAGGGCGCATACCGTTTTCCGGCATGAACGTAGAAATCTTGCCCGCGCAGGTCAGCGGCAAGGCCATATCTTCGATATGCATACCTGGTCGGCCGGCTTTGCGAATGGCTTCTCGAGCCTGAACCGCATCCCGCTGCGCCGCCATAATCTCTAACGGCGTGCCCGGGATGATCATGTCCCCGTGATATGTAGCTACAGAACCATGCCCTAGACAATCCACCAGGGGTTCTTGGGCGCAGCTCTGCAGGATCAAGCCGTGGTATGCTTCACTGGTTGGCGTACCCGTGGGTCCGCTGTGCATGCAGCAAGGTTCCATATCCTCCACGCCGCGATGGCGCTCGATAACGGCATCCTTGCCCGTCCCCAATACCACCGTATTTGGTGCTGCAGCGACAGCGTCTTCAACCTCTTCTCTACTAAATAATATGCGCCGCTGCGTGGATTGGTTGTAAACGCCCATTTCAAGGAACAGGTCGACGCTGGCCTGGTAAAGGCGGTCGGCCAGATCATCATCACTGGGTACGAGAACCTGCGGATCATAGGTCAGCTCATATTCACCCACCAGCTTCATCACAGTTTTCGCCAGGGTCAGATCATATTCTGACTCTTTCATATAGGGTCCATTTTCCGATCGTCGCACGATATCTGGGAGCCAGTTAGTTTGCATAGTAAGGCCTTTCAAGTTCTGATACTACAAATCTCAGCTTTCTTGGTCCTGAGCGAGGGCAAGTTTGCGGCCCAAATCGAAAGCTCGCTGCATTAATTCTGGTTCTTTCTCTGCATCACCAATTTTGTCTGCAGTGCCATGGACGATCTCTTCGAAATCAAACCCGACATAGCGGCTGAAGCGGTCTACTGTGTAGATGACGGTATCGCCTCCCGATGAGTAAAGGTCCTCTGCTGCATAGACCATCAGCAGTGCCAGCTGTTTTCCGGCCAATTCGAAACCATCGGGGAGTTCCATAGCGTACCAGCGATCGATGCACAGCTTGGCCTGGGCAGTAAGACTACACCAATACACTGGGGATGCAATCACGATGGCATCGGCGGCGCGCAGCTTCGGATACAGCTGCTGCATATCATCGCTAACCACACAGCCATCTCCATTCTCCTGGCAAAAATCGCAGGCATCACACGGTCGGATATCCATGTCATGGAGGTAAACGCTTTCTACAGCTGCGCCAACTTCTTCAGCACCCGCCGTTAGTTGGTTGGCCAGAGTCACTGTATTGCCATTTTCACGGGGACTGCCGTTCAAAATCAAGATCGATTTGCTCATTAGGTATTCTCCTAGAAATTATTGAGTTAGCAAATTATCAATCAGGCTCAGGAATTGGTCGCAGCATATCTCTTAGACAACTATTTTTAGACCGAATTCTTGATTGACTTCAGCAATGGCATCGATATACATCTGGTTCCACTCCGGGGTTGGATCGAGCGTCTCAAGGTCGTGCAGTTCCTGGAAGGGTTTACCCACCAGGGCTTTATCTTGTACATCTTTGTAGCGTTCGATCATCCAGGCTACAAGGGGGGCAGCCTCTGCACGCGACATACCCTGAACAGCATGCGTCAACTTGGCGACAAATAACACCTCCAGAGGCGAAGCATGCGCCGCGCTGACCCCGCATGCCGACTGGGCTGCATCGGTGTAGGAACACCCCGCCACCGCGCTGGCCACAGCCAGTCCGCCGCACTCGTAGAAGATCTCCTTCGTTCCTGGTCCGGTGGTCGGCCGGATGAAAGGAGACGTGAGGAAATTTCCGTGGCGCGCCAGGGCTTGAATACCCAACTGCAGGGCGCGCAGCACATCCGGATAGGTGCTGGTACTGATGTGGACATGGGTAGGACCCATGTTATTCAGCGTGCCCTGATAGCAAGCCCGCATGACGATCGAGCCCGAAACGCAGGCCAATGCCACGCCTGCCCCTCCACCAACATAGCCTCCGAACATGGGGTTGAAGTAGGACTCGGAAAAGGCATCGATATGGGCATAATGTGCCGCTTCCGTTAGATGATGGTAAGCCGTTTTCTGCTCACTGATGAAATTGATCTTGTGGCAGTCGGTGGGGCGGTAGCCGCCATAGGTTGTACCGGCCAGTTCGCCCACCTCTGTCGTAGCGATCTCCACGCAGCCCATAGCCATCCCAGGACGGCCGACGCGTTCGAGGATCTCGAAGGCTAGTTCTTTCTCCTGCCAGGCAGCGATAGCCTCTAAAGGCGACCCGGCGCGGATCTTGCGGCCACGGGTGGAAAGCAAGGTGCCCATATTGAAGATCTCGATAAGCGGCTCGCGGGCATAGGCTTCGTGGAAGGGGATAAACAGTTCTTCAGAAACCGGGATGCCAAAGGGGCCGCCGTAAATGACCACATGGCTGTCTTCCTCGGGTCTGCGGCGGACAATGGTAACTTTATCGTCACCAGTGCCAACGGTCACATCCGGGGGCATGGCAGCGACGATCTTTTCCAATTCGTCCTTCGACCAGACCATGCGGCGCTTGGTATCGATGCAGTAGACCCCGGTCTTGGCGGCCAGTTCCATCCCAGCTTCCCAAAGCCGGTCCGCTAAGGCGTCGTCGTTTGTGACAAAGGGATCATCCTTGTCCAGCTTGATATCATATTTTTGAATGGTCTCGCGAAAGTTTTTCCCGATTACGTCTTTGTCCCAATCCTTCTCGTCCAGGACAGGGCCATTCTCAGCACGGTCCAATGCTGTCAGTAGTAATTCATAATCCATGCCATTTTTCATAGAATGCTTCCTCTCGTAATTTGTTCGCATTACATTGTCAGGTCAGTTCGATCCCGAATTGCGCTTCAATTTCCTTACAAACGTTGTCGTACTCTTGGTACCATTTGTTCGTGGGCTGAAGCGTGTCTAGGTCATAGAGCTCTGGAAAGGGTTGACCAACCAACCCCTCACTCTGAATATGCCTATATTTTTCTACCAACCAGGTAACAATTGGATCGGCGTCTTTACGTGTCATTCCTTCTGCGGCATGGGCGAGCTCACCGCAGAAACGCGCTTCCAGGGGTGTTGCATGCATTTGATTGTTGCCCGTTGCAGATTGGACACAATCGATCAGCGCCGCGCCCGATACAACCGCGGCTAAGGTCAACGCGCCGCTCTCGTAGAAAATCTCCCTGGTCCCAGGACCCGTTGTGGGTCGGACGAACGGAGAGGTCATTAAATTGGTGTTATACTGATCAAAAATAGGTTTTGTGAGAAACGGATAGTCGGGTAGACTTGG
>CAZLNX010000002.1:0-58752 GCA_964560795.1 uncultured Anaerolineales bacterium
TTATGAAAAACGTTATCCCATCCGTCAAAGGCACGCGCGATTTTTATCCTCGAGAGATGTCTGTCCGTACCTGGCTGTACAACAAAGTGCGCCAGGTTTCCGAAGCTTTCGGCTACCAGGAATACGAAGGCCCCATTCTCGAGACCATCGATCTCTACGCTGCAAAGTCTGGCGAGGAACTGGTCAAAGAACAATCCTTCGTCTTCCCCGACCGCAGCGACAACCTGATCACCTTGCGCCCCGAGCTAACTCCAACCCTGATGCGCATGGTCGCCAAACGTCAGGGGCAGCTGCATTTTCCGCTGCGCTGGTGGTCCTACGGCCCCTTCTGGCGCTACGAACGCCCTCAAAAGGGGCGCTCGCGTGAATTCTTCCAATGGAATATCGACCTGATCGGCGAGGCTTCCCCCCAGGCCGATGCCGAGATGGTGGCAGTCATGGCTACCTTCTACAAGGCCACAGGGCTGGATCCAGAGGAAGTTGTCATCCTGGTCAATAACCGCCGACTGATGGATGCTGAATTGAATCGACTGGGTCTAACGGGGGAACAACGCTCCAGTGCTTTCCGTTTGATCGACAGGCGGGATAAACTTTCCCCTGAGGTGTGGCGTGACTATGCCCTGGAGTTGGGTCTGTCTCCAGAGCAATTCGACCAACTACTTGCCCTTTTGGGGAATGGGGATCTTTGGAAAGTCTCTGACGAATTGGTGCGCTTTTTCGAAGCCATCGATTCCTTGGGTGTGAGCGACTATGTCCGCTACGACCCACAGATCATCCGCGGCTTAGATTATTACACCGGCACTGTCTACGAAGGCCGCTCGCTCACAACGGGTATCAAACGCGCTGTGGCTGGCGGCGGCCGATACGACAACCTGCTGGCTGACGTGGGCGGTAATCCGCTTCCCGGCACAGGATACGCCATGGGCGATGTAGTCATCACTCTGCTTCTGGAAGAAACTGGCAATCTCCCCGAAGAGTTAGACGTCTCCCCAGCGCCGGTTTTGGTGACTGTCTTCGATGACAGTATGCTCCTGGCATCTTATAAACTCGCCGCTGATCTTCGTGCAGAAGGGTTGAATATCGCCTGCTACCCGGTCCCAGCCAAGTTGGGCAAACAATTTAAATATGCTGACCGCATCGGGGCACGTGTCGCCCTGGTGTTGGGACCCGACGAAGTCGCCCAAATCCAGGTGGCTGTTAAGAACCTGACTGACCGCAGTCAAACCGTTGTGCCGCAGAGCGAAGCGCCTCAGTTGATCCGCAAAATCCTTGCTGGCGAAAACCCTTCGTGATAAAATTCCCGACGTCATGGCGGATGTAGCTCAATGGCAGAGCGCCGCACTGTGGATGCGGTGGTTGCGGGTTCGATTCCCGTCATCCGCCCCAAAATAGTAGAAATCCCCAGAAACTGAATTCTGGGGATTTTTTGATTCCTCGAGGAAATATTGGAAACCAAACTCTTTCGAAAAAAAATGTTGGGTTTCGCATGTTACAATGACACCAGGGAAAACATTACTTCCGACTCTCCAAAAGGAGGAGGAGAAACAATGAGTATATCAAAGTTCGGGAAACTAAAATCCAGCCTATTATCGGTGGGAAAATGTCAAGGACGCGATGATAGCAAAGCTTTACTGCTAATGATTCCTGGTTACTTTAGATTTTTATTCGCCGTTCTGGTTTTGTCGCTCTTACTGGTTGGTTGTGAATATCCAGATGAAGATGCAACGGCTACCCCGACACCGGTTCCATGTGCATTAGGTGATCTTGTAGCGCCGGTCCAAGATTTACCATCAATCAATGCAATCGTCTCAGATTTTACTCCTTCGTTCACCTGGACATTTCCAGCCTCTTGCCCCCCAGAAGGCTTTCAAGTTGACGTGACCACGTATGGCGGCTACGACTATGGCACCACATACACTGGCATTGTAGGAGATCCCCACTGGGAAATCGGTGAACCTCTCGATGTGGCAACTGCTTACGAATGGAGGGTTGCAGCTACTGCTGGGGGTGTTCCAGGACCATATTCCTCATCAAGGCGCTTCTGGACTGGTCCCGTTTGCGCAACGGAAGCCCTAGTAGCACCCATACAATTCACACCATCCAATGAGAGTACAGTAGAGAATCCCTTCCCGCCCATGGGTTGGGACTACCCAGATGAGTGTTGGCCTGAATCCTTCCTGACGGAATTAGACATCGACCCAGATTTCCCCGGCCCAAACCTGGTGGAGGAGTCAAGCTACCCGGCGATCGGCGTCATTCCACCAGTAGCCCTGATGGATTGCACTGAATATTTCTGGCGCGTTACGCCCCGCAATAGCGATGGCGCCGGCCCTGCTTCCGAAGTATGGTCTTTCTATACCAATTTCGATGGAGTATGCGGTCCGAGGGTCGTACCCTTCTGTGATATGGAAGATCTAGTTGCCCCAATCCCAGGTTTCCCACCTATCAACACAATAATCCCTGAATTGAGCCCAACGTTCATTTGGCTATTTCCAGGATCCTGTATCCCAGAAGGCTATCAGGTTGACGTAACTACATATGGTGGCTACGACTATGGCACCACATACACTGGTACTACGGGAGATCCGTCTACCAATTGGGAGATTGGTGAGCCACTTGAGCCGGCAACCGCTTACGAATGGCGGGCTGCTGCCACGGCTGGGGGTATCCCAGGACCATACTCTCCATCGACTCGCTTCTGGACTGGCCCTGTCTGCGAAACTGATAGTCTAGTGGCTCCAATACAATTCACGCCGCCGAACGAGAGCACTGTGGACAATCCCTTCCCGCCCATGGGCTGGGACTACCCAGATGAGTGTTGGCCCGAGTCCTTCCTGACAGAATTAGACATCGACCCATCCTTCCCTGGCCCGAACCTCGTCGAAGAATCAAGCTACCCGGCAATCGGTGTCATACCGTCCGATGCCTTGATGGATTGCACTGAATATTTCTGGCGCGTTACGCCTCGCAACAGCGATGGTGTCGGTCCTGCTTCCGAAGTGTGGTCTTTCTACACAAATTTTGAAGGAGCATGCGAAGAACCTGGTTCGGAAGCCAAGGCTAAAAAGAATGCTACTTGCCGCAAAGGTCCCAGCAGAATATACGAAGAGGCTGGTTACCTGCTGGAAGGGGAAATATCACCCATTGAAGGACGCAACCAGGACAACACCTGGTTGTGGATTGTAAACCCCGACTGGGATGGGTATTGCTGGATTTGGATTGACCTGGTAGAAGTAATCGGCAAAATTGATGATCTCCCCTATATCGAACCGCCACCAACACCGACTCCCACACCAACACCAACGCCCACACCCACTCCCGAGCCGAAGGGATGCTTTGTTTATAACCAACAACAACAGAAGGTCTGTACAGTTCCTTGCCCTGCCAACGCCCAGCCTGGTGGGGAATGTAGACCATAGGGGAAATATCACAGAACGACAAAGCCGTAGTTGATACGAACCACCGAATTCGACTACGGCATTTTTTTTGTTGTTCCCAAACAACAAACGGTTTCAAAGGAGCATATTTCCAACTACGTCAAAGGCGGCGATCTCAATTGCTTTCGCCAAGCTTGAGCCGTACTCGTCCCTAAGTATGGTCCAGATTTCGCTGTCACGCAGTTCATTTTCATGATTAGGGATGCGCTGTCGCAGTACACCCTCTTTCACATAGCCTAGTTTCTCCGGGACGCGGGCGCTACGCACATTCTCAGGGTCACAGTGGATCTCAACCCGGTTGACTTTGTGGACATCGAAGGCCACTTTGGTCAACGCAGCGGAAACTTCTGTGGCTAAACCTAGATTGATGTGGTCAGCGTGGATCCAATAGCCAATTTCCAGGGCCCCCTCACCAACGCGAGTATGAAAGCCTGATCCGCCCAAAACTTGTTGTTCTGCGCGGTCAAAGATACCGTAGACGTACTCTTTATCCAAATCAAAATTGCCGCGGAATCTTCGCAAACGGTCGACTTTGACACTTAATTCTTCGGGTTCAGCATGCACCCAGGGCATCCACGGCTTTAAGTGCTCCACACTGGCATCTATCGCCACTTTGAGCAAGGGTGCATCCGCGGGATTCCAGCAACGCAACACCAGTCGCTCTGTTTCTATTCGATAGGCTGGATTGATTCTTTCGGATTCGCTACGTGAAGACATTAGCTGTTATTCAACCTCTTTGACCAGAAGGCATGATTCATCATCATCCCGAAATGACTTAACTTCATTGGTCAATTCAAAACCGCATTTTTCTAGAAAACGCAGCATCCTTTGATTCTCTTTGACAACCCAGGCGGTAACTTGCATAAAATTATTTCTCTTTGCCCAAATCAATATCTCAGTGATAAGTTTCTTTGCAGAATCACCACCTCGATAGGCCGGATCAACCCAAACTTGGATCAATTCTCCAAGGGATTGGTCTTGAGAATCCCGGTATAGAGCGGCCATACCAACAGGCTCCTCATTGGCGATGGCGATCAATGTTGCCCGATCATGTCCCCTGGCAGAGTTATCAGCTTGTTGCTGCCAACTCTCTTCACTCCTGGCATTGGCTTCAGCCAGTGTAGTCCCAAAAGCTTCTGGGGATTCAGACAAAGCCGCAACGCGCAATCGCTTGTAAAGGTCGCCTTCGCCAAGTCTTAAGCGGCGAACAGAGATCATATGAGAGGCAAAACTGTTTCCATTGCTTTGAGCTTATAGGCCTTTTCGGTTGTCTCCATAGGCTCCCAGCCCTTGTTGCATAAGGCGCGGAACATCCACCAGGCCAAACTGCGGTAATCGCCCTCGTCATCGAAGCCTTTGATACTGATCACGTGAGTAATGTTCGAGATATCCTGGCGACGCTCGATCTCAATTTCCTTGAATTTTTCAACATGCTTTGACTTCTCGACCGCCCGGATAACCATCTCCAGTGTTTCGGGGTCGGTGCTCTTGGCTCGCAATTCATCTTTAGCGGCCCAAATGTGGATATATTTGTAACGTATGTTTTTCTTCCCTGAAGGCAGCATAATCACCTCGGCGTTTAAATTGGTGTAGTTACACCTAGATTATATCCAAAAGAAGCTTTTCATGAGATGCTTCACTCACCAAAGGCGCGCCTACGGCGGTTCAGCATGACAGCATCAAAGTTATCCTACAATATTGGCCTCGGGGGCAGCATCCCGCCTCAGGAAGAGCCAGAACGCCCATAGGGCACCCAACATCAAGGTAAGCCCGCTCAGCCACCACAATAAGGGCTGAAGACCAACCTTGGGGTGATCCATCCCCCACCCACCAATGATCGCTGCCAAAGCGCTCATCAAGGTCATCATGGCGAATTCGGTTGAGAATACTCTGCCGCGCACGCGATCTGGTAGCAATTGAAGCAATAACTGAGTCGAGAATACCCAGATTATCCCTCCGCCCAAACCTCGCAACAACGTTCCCACCAGAACTATCGGAAAGCTGCTCATGGGGGCGATGATGGCAAATCCAGCAGCAGCCACAAGGTAGGACCATGCAGTGGCTATGCGCAGGGGCCTGTCTCGGTCTCCAGTATATTTACGCGCCAGGATCGGCCCGAAGCCTGTCCCAGCTCCAACTACGGCATACATGAGGCCCAGACTCACAGCGCCTCCCTCACCTATCACAAAGATGCTTTCTGCAATTCGAACTTGAATAACCTGAAAAGCACCCGAAATCGACAACGCCACCGAAGCTTTCAGGCATGCGACAACCAGGATGTCTTTGTGCCGTACTAGATATTTCAAGCCATCGATATACTCTTTGTTAACTGTTGAAATACTGAAATCCGTTGATGGGGAGCGATCCACATGTTGATATTTGACCAGATATATGAATACGGCTGATAGGAAAAAGGTCAGGCCGTCGATAATAAAAGAGGGATAAATTCCCCAACTTCCAGTGGCGAACCCGCCCAAAGCTGCACCCAGGGCTAACATCGTTGACCAGGTCGCGGCACCCAAGGCATTGGCAGTCCCCAACTCATCCTTTGAGACAACATCCGGCAGGATGGCATTACGGCCTGGGAAGAAAAAACCGCTGATCCCTAATTGAATAGCCGTAAGCACGTATAATAACCAGACATGCTCTGGCTCTCTGACAAGAAGAAAGCCAAAAACCGTGATGCCGCGAAATATGTCAGCGAGCAGCAAGATGGTTTTGCGATTATATCGATCGACCACGACACCAGCGATTGGGCTGACAAGAAAGGGCGCCAGCATGCGTACGACGAACAAACCACCGATGGCCAGCCCAGATTGAGTCAATGCTGCTATCAGTGAAGCAGAGGCGATCAGATTGAACCAGTCGCCTAAAAGGCTGATAATCTGTCCAATCCAAAGGTTGCGATAATTTGAGTTATCCTTAATGAGGGCAAGATACCCTGTTGAATTTGATGTCACAGAAATTCCTAAAGAACGGTTAAATGTGCCACATTATACCCTTTCACCTCTGGTAGAATAGAGAGCTGTCACCAGAGCACAAGCATGCTCGTCTCTCGAGAAAGCAACGATTTCATGGAGCGATATCTTATTCCTGCTAAAGAAACCCGCGTTGAGATTCAAGTATCAAACTCGCGCTTCATCGCCACCTTGGCACCGGTCTTCGGCGTGGACAAAGCCAAAGCCTTTATTGCGCGCGTAAAAGCAGAGTTTTCCGATGCGACGCACAACGTGCCTGCATTCGTGGTTGGTCATGGCGCATCCGTGACAGCACACAGCAATGATGATGGCGAGCCCTCAGGCACAGCCGGGCGACCTGCATTGGCCGTCTTACAGGGCAGCGATCTTGGCGATGTGGCCGTAGTAGTGACACGCTATTTCGGGGGCACCAAGCTGGGAACTGGCGGCCTGGTGCGAGCGTATGGCGATGCGGTCCGTGAAGTTTTGGCCATCACTCCCCGCGCCGAGAAGGTTCCTACCCACACCGTGACGATCGTTCTCCCCTATAACATCTATGAACAAGTTCAACGGCTGGTAAAGGCTCACAATGGCATCATCCGAGATGATGATTTCGCCGCAGAAGTCACATTACGCTGCGAGTTTGCTGTAGATGGCTTTCCGATATTCCAAGATGCGCTGAAAGAGCTTTCGCATGGCTCTCTGGAGGCAGAGATCATTGCCACAAACGAAGATGCAATCATGCCAATGGGCACTTTTCCAATTGGCGAGTGAATCTCCAATGCCCACGCATTGGAGTGGCGAAAAGGCGAGCGGATTACGCCTTTTCGCGCATACCCCTGGGAACTTTTCCTTCAAAAGAGTAAGAAACCAGAATACCAAGATTTATAACGAATTATGACCAATCCAACACTAACCGATATTCGCAAGACTCTTTCTGACAAACCGCTGATCGGGCTTTTCCGGCTGATCGGAGATTTCAAATGGATTTATATTGGCGCAGCGTTGAGCTTAGGGATAGCTGCCGCGGCGCGTTCAGGGACATACTTGCTCCTGGGCCAATTCGCTGACAATGTACTGGGCAATGAAACAGCAGCACAACAATTGCCGCTGATAGCACTGGCATTTTTAGGTTTGGCCATCGTAACTGGGGCCTTCACCTTCCTTAGTGGAGCGTTGGCCGCGTACACATCCGAAAGCATCGCCCAACGGCTACGAAATTACATTTATGACCATATCCAGCGCTTGACTTTCACCTACCACGATCAGACGAAGACTGGGGAATTAATCCAGCGCGCAACCTCAGATATCGATGCAGTACGGCGCTTTTTTGCCGAACAGGCTATCGGCGCCGGGCGCATCGTCCTGCTGTTTATTGTAAATCTAGCCGCCCTCTTATACTTAAATTGGCAGCTAGCGCTCTACTCGATCATCGTGGTGCCCTTTACCATTTTGATGTCATATTTTTTCTTCAAAAGAGTAACCAAGGCATACGAGGCTTACCAAGAACAAGATGCTGTCCTATCGAACAGATTACAAGAAAATTTGTCCGGGGTTCGAGTGGTCAAAGCCTTCGCTCGTCAGGCGTACGAGCGTGACAAATTCGATGTAGAAAACTGGGAGAAGTTCACTCGCGGCCGGCGCTTGCTTCTCATGCACTCGCTCTATTGGCCAATCTCTGACATTCTCACAGGCGGGCAGATGCTGGCCGGCTTCACAATTGGGGCGATCATGGCGATCAACGGGGACATCTCTGTGGGCACGTATCTCTCGTACGTCGGGATGGTAATCTGGATCATATGGCCTATCCGTAACTTGGGGCGCCTGATCGTGCAGATGTCCACGGGGATGGTTTCTTTCACGCGCATCACCGAAGTCATCAAACAAGAACGCGAGCCGCTAGAAGATGGCGACTACATCCCTGAGGACTGCGTGCGAGGAGAGTTTGTTTTCGACAATGTGTCTTTTGCTTATGAAGAAGACAGCCCTGTATTACAGGAAATCAGTTTTCGCAGTGAACCCGGTCAAATCGTAGCTCTAATCGGTTCAACCGGGTCGGGAAAAACAACATTGGCCAACTTGCTGCCACGCTTCTATGAATATACCGAAGGGAGTATCACCCTGGATGGGGTTGAACTGAAACGCTATCCTCGCAATTATCTTCGCGGACAAATTGGCGTAGTCGAACAAGAGCCTTTCTTGTTCTCACGCACTATCCGCGAGAATCTCACCTATGGCGTCGATCGTGAGGTTTCTGACGAAGAAGTTATCGCTGCTGCCAAAGCGGCAGCTGTGCATGATTCTATCGTCAGCTTCCCTAATGGCTATGACACGCTTGTTGGGGAGAGAGGCGTCACACTCTCCGGCGGACAAAAGCAGCGCGTGGCTATTGCCCGCACAATCGTCAAAGATCCCTGCATATTGATCTTAGACGACGCCACATCATCCGTAGATATCGAGACCGAAACAGAAATTCGGACAGCCATGGAAAGCATGATGAAAGGGCGCACTACGTTTATCATCGCCCACCGCATCCAGAGCGTAATGATCGCTGACTTAATTGTCGTGTTAGATCGCGGTCGCATTGTGCAGATGGGCAGCCACGATGAACTACTCGCTCAAGATGGCACCTATCGTGAGATCTTTGACATACAGACACGGATCGAGGCAGAGCTAGAACAGGAAATTGCCAGTGTCGGATAGGCGATAACTGGGGCCGTGAAACAATGAGAAAGCGTACCACCGCAGAGCAGTGGTACGAGTAAATGCAAGAGAGAACTCATGACCACACCTTATTTCGAAGAAGAAGAATTTTCCACCAAATTTAACGGGCGCACGGTATTGCGCATCCTGAGTCAGGTAAAAACCCACTGGCAATGGATCATCGGTTTTGTCTTGATGATCGCTCTAGTGTCAATCCTTGATTCGTACTTCACTTTCCTCAGCAAACGCATCATCGATGAGGGCATAGTCCCAGGCAACGTTTCTGCACTAAAAAGCATTATCACCCAATACGGATCATTGATATTGTTGCAAGCTGCGGGTGTTTTTGGGTTCATTTATTTGGCAGGTGTCTTAGGGGAACGAGTGCGCTACGACCTGCGTCAGAAGATGTTCAATCATTTACAAGATCTGTCGCTTTCATACTACAACCGCACTCCAGTTGGCTGGATCATGTCGCGGGTCACATCGGATGCGGAGCGTGTTGCAGAGTTGGTGACCTGGGGTTTATTGGATATCACCTGGGGCGTGATGAACATCGTCACAGCAACATTTTTCATGATCAAGATCAACTGGCGCCTGGGATTGATCGTGATTGCCATCATCCCAATTCTGGTCGTGGTTGCAGGACAATTCAAGAAAAAGATCATCGTCGAGTTCCGCCAGGTGCGCAAGATCAACTCGAAGATCACCGGCGCGTATAATGAAAATATCACTGGCGTGCGAGTCGTCAAGGCATTCGGTCGCGAAGATCGCAACATGAACGAATTTGGCGAATTGACCAGCGAGATGTACCAAGCCGGATACCGGGCTGCCTGGCTATCGGCGCTGTTCTTGCCAACTGTGCAAATTATCAGCGCCGTTGCCCTGGGAAGCATCGTTTGGTATGGCGGGCTGCAAGCCACTGTTGGAAATTTGACTGTGGGCGGTATCCAAGCTTTTGTTTCCTACGTAGTCTTCATGATCTGGCCGATCCAGGAATTAGCGCGCGTCTACGCCGAGATGCAGCACGCAATCGCATCAGCAGAAAGAATTTTCTCTCTAATTGACGCGGTTCCCGATGTGAAAGATCTACCTGGAGCGACAGACCCCGGAAGCATCCGTGGTGATATCAACTTCGATGATGTAACATTCCATTATGATGATGACGATCCAGTTCTAGAAGGCTTCAACCTGCACATCCGCCAGGGCGAGACGATCGCTCTAGTCGGCCCGACAGGCGGCGGAAAAACTACCATCATCAATTTGCTCGGGCGCTTCTTCGAGCCGACCAAAGGGCGGATTTTAATTGGGGATCGCGATTATAAAGAGCTAAGCTTGGATGCAATTCAGTCCCGCATTGGCGTTGTGCTGCAAACACCCCACCTATTTTCAGGCACGATTGCAGAGAATATCCGCTACGGCAAACTCGAGGCTAGCGATAACGAAATCGAACAGGCCGCTATACTAGCCGGTGCGCATGAGTTCATTGCCAATCTTGAAAAAGGTTATCAAGAAGAGGTCGGCGAAGGGGGCAACTTGCTTTCTGTTGGGCAGAAGCAGCTCATCAGCCTTGCGCGGGCCGTTCTACGTAAGCCAGAAATCTTCATCATGGATGAAGCAACCAGTTCTGTAGATACGCTGACAGAGGAATCGATCCAAAAGGGCATGGAAAATCTAATGGAAGGGCGCACCAGCTTTGTGATCGCCCACCGCCTCTCTACCATTAAACGTGCGGACCGCATACTGGTCATCGAGAGCGGAAAAATCTCAGAAATGGGCACCCACGCCGATCTACTGCGCCAGCGCGGCCATTATTACCGCCTGTACACATCTCAATTCCGCAGCAAGCTCGAGCGCGAATATCAACCCTTCCAAGCTGCCGCTATCGCCGCAGATTAGGGTATAGTTAAGGGTAATAAGGCGTATCACATTGCAAACTGCCCAACTAGGTTGGGCATTCCCTTAGAAACAAAGAGGCCATCATGAACGCTAAATCATCAAATCGCTGGGTCGTTGTCGCAATCTTCGCCTTCTTCATGCTGCTTCATCAATCAGACAAGCTGCTGATTGGGCCGCTGACCCCGAATATCATCGCTGAGTTTGGAATCTCCAAAACGCAGATGGGGGCAGTCTTGACCGGAGCGTTGATCGTTGGGACCGTGCTGTACCCATTGTGGGGCTATCTATACGACCGTTTCGCGAGAGCGAAACTATTGGCGCTGGCATCATTTATTTGGGGATCGACCACCTGGCTGAGTGCCATCGTTCGTACGTATCCCGGATTTTTAGCTACGCGCGCATCCACAGGAATTGACGACTCATCCTACCCCGGGTTGTACAGCCTGATCGCTGATTATTTTGGCCCGAACCTGCGCGGCAAGATCTATGGCATATTGCAGCTCACGCAACCCATCGGATATCTGCTAGGCATGATCCTGGCCCTGATGCTAGCCCCAAGCATCGGTTGGCGCTCAGTGTTCTACATCACGGGCGGGTTGGGCATTCTGCTAGCGATTTTGATCTTCTTCTTCGTCAAAGAAGTACCCCGCGGCCAGGCTGAACCTGAGCTTGAAGATATCGAAATGACCGGGCAGTACCGCTTCTCGTGGGAACAGGCCAAAGCCGTTTTGAAAAAACGCACCATGTGGTTCATCTTCCTGCAGGGCTTCGCCGGTGTCTTCCCCTGGAATGTGATCACGTACTGGTTCTTCACCTACCTAGCCGAGGAGCGCGGCTATGATGAGAACAGCATTTTGTTCACTATGGCGCCCATCATCCTGGTTTTGGCTGGAGGATACTTCGTCGGCGGCGCTGCTGGGGATTGGCTTTTCAAACGCACGCTCAAAGGGCGCGTGATTGTATCCAGTGTTGGTGTTTTGCTAGGTGCGATTTTCCTGTTCTTTGCGCTGAACACGCCCATTGATGCAAGAACATCGTTCTTCATCTTCATGATCCTGACTGCGCTCTTCATGCCCTTCTCATCCCCCAACGTGATCTCCACAGTTCAAGATATCACTGCTCCCGAAGTGCGCAGCACGGCTCTGGCCATCGAATATTTCATCGAGAACAGCGGTGCAGCTCTGGCTCCACTGCTAGCCGGTATCATTGCAGATGCACTAAACTTACGAATAGCAATCCTGGTAATCTGTACCATTGCCTGGGTATTGTGCTTCTTCATATACCTGGGAGCACTCAAATTCATCGATGGGGATATTCTTTCTCTGAGAGCTGAACTAACCCAACGAGCGAAGCTGGAAAAACGGCCGGCTGCCTAATTCGATATAGTCAGAAGAATCAAAAAGCCCTGCGAATGCTGATCAGCATTCGCAGGGCTTTTATTTTTCCAGAAACATCGAGATTAGAGTTTTGTCAATATCTTAAACCCTAATCCAATGAAGCGTGGCTGCAGAAATGGCAATTTCCAAAAAGCGCCTGCCATTTCGTCTCGATTGTGCATTCCCAAAAAGTTGATCACATTTTCATTGATTGAATCAACCAGAATATCATACCCTTGGTTGTCCAGACGCTCAAGCAAAAATCGAATTAACCAGTGCAAATCTAATTCGCGTTTAAGTGGACGTAATTTGTTGGAATAGCCGGAGCCATTCATTAATGAATTTGCTGCGGCTTGAGCGCCCCAAAAGCCAGTCACAGTCCCCCCCACTGTCGTTACTTTTACTTGACCAGCAGCATCACCAACAAGGATCACAGGAATACCGCCAACTTCGCCCCAAGGTTTTAGGCCTGGCTGATGCATTGCAGCTTGTCCAGCCTGATATCTCAACAATTCAAATGAGAACTTATCTAAAAAGCGATCCAGAACCTCCCGCGCATCGGATCGTTCATTGGCGATCAAGCCTACAACTGCCCGGTCTTCCGACTCAGGAATCAACCAATAAAAGAAGCGTGTTTCATCAACATCAAACCACACTTTTGTGACCGCAGGATCCCACCCTTCTGGCAAGCGGATCTCAGCTTGCGTCAAGGGCACCGTTGCCGGAAGTTTAATGCCCGCTTCTTCGGCAACTTTACTAAATGCACCATCGGCACCTATCACCGCGTTTGCTCGTACTCGAACCTCTCCACTTTCAGAGTTATTTAGAACCAACTCGGTAGAATTCCCATTCTGCTCAAACCGAATGAAACGTGCTCCATAATGGATCTCAACGCCAGACTCTTCTGCCTTTTTGCGCAAATAGTTGATCAATTGATTCCGCTCGACAACTAGATCTGGCTCACGCAAAGGGATATCTACAACGGCAGATGATGTTTCAACTGCCATGGTTTTAATTCGGTGGAGGATCAAGTCTTCAGGAACACCCCCAAATACATTATCCAAATGAGGTGTAATAATATACGTGCGTCTGGCTGGGTTTAGTTCTTTTTGTCTCTCAAAAACACCAACGCGAAAGCCATTTCTGGCCAAAGTATCAGCAACAAATAATCCTGACGAAGAAGCACCGACAACAACGATATCAAACTCCAAAGCAACCTCCGTATAAACTAGTGATTATCGCCAAAGCGGCGCATATTGTACCTTAAACAAGATATCCCCATAAGGGGACTATCTAGAAAAATGTATCTGATCAGTTTAGAGTGATTATTAGGTATGATAGTACAATCAACTCATTAATTGGGAATAATGCTTCATTATATTGTCAGCGACCTTCGGCCAAGCAAATTCATTTTTCATCCAATTGCGACCTCGTTTCCCCATTTCACGGAGTGGCATATTGTCGATATCCCTGATTCCCTGTGCTAAACTGTCAGGAGTATTATCTATCCACAAACCACAATTCATTTCTTCCAGCCGCGACCACGGGGTATGCCTACTCGCTATTACTGGAACTCCAAATGCTAACGCTTCAGCTACAACATTGCCAAAGCTTTCAAAAAATGAGGGAAGAACTAAAACGTCTGATTTTCCCATCAACGCCCATTTTTCCTCTCCAGTCACTAATCCCGCCATTTCAACATGATCCGAAAGTTTGCGGATTAGAATTTCATTTTCAAGTTCTTTTGTGTATCCACGATCCCCTTCACCCGCGATGACTAGATCAAACTGGAGGGAAGACTGCGTCAAAATTTCACAAGCAGCCAACAACTGACTGATGCCTTTCTTTGGGTGTAAGCGACCTAAATACAGAAGCCGCAACTTTCTATTTCGAGGGAATAGTTGAGGTATATCGGGGATAGTAACTCCATTCGGAATAAGAACAATGTCGTGATTAGGGAACGCCAAACTTGTATCTTTTTCTTCAACGCGCGACGCAACTTGTATTAGCAATTTTTCTGGAGCTACGCGTTGGCAAACATAATTCCATATTTTTTTCAAACTGGGTTTAGATCGACCAGGAAATTGAAGCAGGGAGCCATGCGGCGACCAAACCACTGGTCGTCCAATTAGCTTCGACAACAGAAGTGTTGGGGGTGTTGGAGATGAATATATCATGGTCAAGTGAACAATATCTGCCCAGCGAATATATTCAGGAAGATGTTTAAATAAACTGGGAGATGTAGTTCCACGCCATCTATTGCAATACCGGACGAAAAATTTGTTGGCAATCTCAATATCTTGTTTGCTGTCTACTTCGAGTGTTTGAGAACCGCCGTTTGCATCCGTTGTTAATGCTCGAATTTCCGCCCCCCGATCTATCGAATGTTTACAAAGTTGATATGCTGTCTCTATTGGTCCCCCATAAACATACGCAGGATGAAAATAAGGAGCTACATGCAATATCTTCAACATAGTATAAATAACAAATCAGTGGGAGATTGCTGAATTTTTTCTATTCTATCGACCACCTAAGGACAATGCATCAAGAAATGTTTGCCCCAGAATAACAAAATCCAACCACAACGATTGATGCTTAATATAATACAGGTCGTACTGTAATTTGACCAAAGCATCTTGCTTTGAATCGCCATAACCCTGATTGACTAACCCCCAACCGGCCATTCCAGGTTTAATAGCATGGCGAACACGATAAAAGGGTATCTCTGTGATCAAATCTTCTACAAACTCTGGTCGTTCAGGGCGTGGTCCAACAACGCTCATTTCACCCTTTAGTATATTCAAAAATTGAGGGAACTCATCGATGTGCATTTTGCGGAGAAATTTCCCCACGCGCGTCACACGGGCATCGTTTCTTTCAGCCCAAACAGCGCCATCCTTCTCAGCATCAATAACCATCGAGCGGAATTTGTAAACCTTGAAAATTTTTCCGTAGCGACCGACACGTTGTTGAGAATAAAATATCGGGCCCGGCGAGTCGATATAGATGGCAAGCGCGATAATGGGAAAAAAGAGGATCAAAAAGGCCAAGCCGAGTCCAGCCCAAACAACGTCGAAAATTCTTTTCCCTAAGTGCCAGAAAGCTCTTGTTCCAGGATGTTCGATGGGCATAGACACGCTCCAATGCTCACCGACATGCTCTACAGGAACCTTTCCTGTAAGTTGTTCATATAAAACTGGCATGGGCATGATTTCCACGCCATGTTGCAAGCTATCCGTTAATATCTGTAATAGCTCACCACCTACATTATGAGTAATTGCAAGCACAATCGTTGATATCCTGTATTCGGAAATCGCGCTCATGAGCTCTCCCCGATTGCCCAGCACTGCCAGCCGTATTGGGTCTGGTAATAAATCCCCGCTATCGCTATGTGCAATCTCGACTAGTTGATCACGTTTAGTAGGATCATCGTCGATAAACCCAGCTACTTCGTACAAACTTTCGCCATGTTCATGAATTGCTTTCAAAATCGTACGTCCCGCCCATCCGGCACCGATAATCAATATCCGCCGCCGAAATATTGGTTTAGCGAATACGAACAGATACAAACCACGCCCAATCATCAAGAAGAGAACTGGCAAAAGAATTCCCACAAATAAGGGTAAGCGTGATGGAGGAAGCCTAGGAGGCAAATAAGGAATGAACGGATAGATACCTGTTGTCAAAAGACTGGCTTGTAAGGAAGAAGCAAAGGCAGTCCGTGCACTCCCGGCTTTCTCAACATCGTACACCCGAAACAAATATCCAAAAAACAGCCAAAGTACAGTTAACAACACGTACCATTGAACACGCTCCGCAGTCGAATTCCATTGAAATGGCATATCGGGCCTGAGCAGTAACGATATATAAAAGGCCCCATTTAGCGCTACAATATCTAGGAATACTAAAATCCAGCGCCGCTCTCTAACGGAAATGGACAGGTCGATTAAGGATAAGTGATCTTTCTTTTTTTCTGGGTGCATACGTTTAAAATTCAACCCATTTGTCACAACTGAGTATATATTTCCTCTAACAAACTATGGTATTGTTCCCCGATTATATCGCGGGTGAAGTGACTGGTTACAAAGCGCCGCCCATTACCCCCTAACGAATTTCGCAAGTCTGGCTCGTTATACAATTGCATTATTGCTTCATACACCGCCTGAGGGTCTTCTGGAGGAACGTTCATCCCACACTCTGCTTCTGCGATTAGCTTTCCAATATCGCTGCCTACATCCACTGATGCAACGACGGGGCGAGAGCTAGCCATTATTGTATAAAGCTTTGACGGCATGGAATCTAATGCAATACCACTTCTAAGAGTAATAAGAGAAATATCAGCTGCGGCAAAAATTAGAGGGACCATTTCCCGAGGTTGAAAAGGAATGAAATCCACATTGTATAGATTGAGTTCTCTGCTTTTGGTTTTTAATATACTTTCTCTAGAACCATTACCTACTATTACAAATTGAACTTGATCGTATCCATCAGCTTGAATTTTGCTCGCCGCTAACAATACATGTTCGAGGTTTTGCGAATGCCCAAGATTTCCAGCATAAATGACAAGGAATTTGTCCTTGAAATCGAATTGATCACGAAATCGGTTTTCACGAGGCATAAGACGAACAAAATCCACATCTATAAAATTCGGGATTACAGTGATTTTTCGAGAGGGAACTCCTTTATCCAATAGATTTTTTCGAAATCCTTCAGACAATACAGTAATATGCGTTGCCCAGCGGTAGACAAAGCTCTCCAACCAGCGAGAAAATATGATTCCCAGCGGGTTTTTGAGAATCCCCAATTTGATCAGAACATCCGGATTAATATCTTGCACATTATAAACATAGGGGATACGTTTGAATAATCCAATAATGAACGCTGAAAACCCTATTGTCAATGGAGGCGAAGGAGCTAGAATCAGATCTTGTGGTCCAGAGAATATTCCAACTAAGGTCGATAACAAATTGAAAGAAACATAGTTCAATAGTCGCACCCAAAACCGTTCTTTCATTGGTGAGGTATATAGATACGTGCGTAAGATCTTGATATTCTTGCGAGCTTCTCGATGGATTATTTTCCCTTTATATTCCTCACTCACGATATTGCCAGCATAATGAGGAAATGCGGTCACCACAGTAAGGTCGTGACCTCTTGCTGCTAGTTCTTCCGCCAGCTCAGTCATAATCACTGCATTGGCAGCAACATCTGGATCAAAGTAAAGGGTTAACAACAATATCCGCATAAAAAAATAATTTGAGAGATGACAATTTATTGATCAACAAAAAAATTGAAAGATCGATCAGCAATCATTTAGAACACACTCAACGAACCAGATTGGAGCAAATTTCTTCAACCAAGAGTAGCGAGACATTTGATCCAGGGCTTTAAACATTCCCCGCACCACTCGGCGGTCTAACGATTTTGGGATATGCGTATTACCTACAATGCTCAAGATTTTGTAACCAGCCCCTGAGAGCATTTGATATATTTCCGAAGGCTTGTACCACCTCGAATATACTTGTCGTTGCAATGATTCGCGCCGCAGGTTTACTAGTAAGCCCGGAAAATAATAATAACTATGGAGATTTGGGAAACTAAATAAAAGACGACCATTAAATCTTTGGATTCTCGAAAATTCGCTAAGCGCTTTCCTCGGGTTTTCAAGGTGGCTAAATACGTTTATAGAGATAACGGCATCAAAGGAGTTGCTTTCAAATGGAAGATTATAAATTGATGCATTCGAAAACCGTTGAACATGGCTTTCTTTCTTGTGGTAAGAAACTCTATCCCTGGTTACTCGCAGCATAGATTCGGCCAAATCAACTACAGTAAGGTCCTGGCACAGTTCTCCAAGTAGAGCTGTAAAACGACCTGTGCCGCAGCCAACCTCCAATCCGCTGCTTGTTGACCATTTTGAAAGCATTTCACGAACTATTTTTATCTGGCTTTTAGATGTATAAAGACCTCCGGGCGTTTCCCAGCGCTGATCGTAGATAGTGGAATCTGCGTTATAGAAAGTCTTAACCTTTGGTTCGAATTTACTCATTATTAATTTCTTGATAAATAGCATCCATTGATGCTGATACTCTTTGCGGATCAAATTTCTTCATTGCAAACTCCCGCGCATTTTTTCCTAATTCAAGGCGTAATTGCCTATCTCCCAATAATTCATCCAAAGCTTGAGCGATATCGATTGGGTCATGGGGGTTGGCAAGTCGACCTTTTGAAGAATCAACCACTTCTGGCATACCTCCTACAGGGCTGACCAGCACAGGCGTTCCCGCAGCCATGGCTTCAAGTGCAGCGATAAAATAATCAGAAGGGCCAATGGTATGCAGAAATGGCGTTACAACCACATCAGCTGCAGCCATGAGCTGGGGCATTTTATCAGTTATCCCTACCCATTGCACGTGAGATTCTAGGCCTAATTCATTAACTAATTCCAACAAATAGGCGGTTCGCTTATCATGATCTTGAAATTTGAGTTCTGTCGTTGCGACAAGAAGGGCATCAGGATAATTTACCAGGAGCAGCTTCAGAGCCCGAAGAACCCCATCCAAGTTTTTCTCCCGCTTCTTATTGCCGACAAATAGAAGGACTGGTCTATCCAAGGGAAGCGCACATTCCATCCGAATATCATCTTTTGTTAATTCCTCACAGCATTGCGAGAATTTTTGAATATTCACAGCCGGTGGGACAACAAAGATATGTGACTTTCTCACGCCAGCAGTTATCAAAGAATCGGCAACATTTTCACTTATGCAAACAAAGCGCTGATTTCTCATTCTATTGGCAGCTTTTACAAATGACCCCACGACGGAAGCACGCAAGCCCTCGGACATCAGCGGGCAATATAACGTATGTAAAACTGGAGCCTTTATTTTTCTTTGCATCAACATATCAGCTAAGACATATTCTGCGAACCCAGAATGCATCTGCACAACGTCTAGGTCTGAATAACTTGCAATTTCTCGGGCAGATTTTAGGCTATATTCAATAACAAACTGCAAGGTTGATGCATTAGCCCCAATTTCAAGGTGTTTTAATACAGTTCCACCAACCCGATCAATATCCTTGTTTAACATCTGACCGATGATCGTCACATCATGCGTCTTAGCCTGTTGAGACGATAAATTTAGCAAAGCACTCGCATATCCCCCGACAATTGTATCTCCATCTATATATGGAAATCGAGGAATGGCATGAAAGATATTCATATCAGAGTTAGATTTTCAAGCTATACTCGTTCCCGAACATTAATTTCAGATCATCGTATGAGGATATCTTTATCCCATAGTAATCAATATCCACTTTTTCATGCTGAAAACCTCGCCTAAGTTTTCGTATCACCCGGCGGGGAGTAAGAAACGCGACAATCGGCAAGGCTAACCCAAAATAAGCGCTCAGGGGCAAAGCCATCACCCGTGCCGTTCGATAAATGACCATCAGATGATGTTTGAGCATGTTCAAGCGCTTAGCTCGGGAGAGAGAGCTCGATCTATGCCGCCGTAGAACGACTGGCTCTGGCAGATTTCTAACTTTGTAGAGTGCAGCAATTCGACCCATTAATTCCGGATCGAAACCGATATCCATAGACTCGTCATACAATCCCACGCGATCTAGTGCTTCCTTACGCACCATAATAGCAGAGTGTGTAAATTTTTGGCGCCACACCCAAGAAGAGCGAATCTCCACATCGCTTTGAGGGTGCAAGACAAACCAAAGCTTTCTCTGAGCCTCATTGACCGCAACCTCGGCTCCACCCACCCAACCATATTCGGGGTGTGCATCTAAATAGGCTGCTTGTATCTCCAGGCGTTTCTCCAGAGCGATATCATCAGCATCCAAAATGGCGATATACTTGCTCTTCGCGTTTTGGATGCCAAAATTCAAGGCCGCAGCGGCACCGATATGTTCAGTACAAAGATAACGTACGCGTTCGTTATCTAACGCAAACTTTCTGGCTTTTTCTCCCGTACCATCTATAGAGCCATCATCCACAACTAGGTGGACATAATCACGAAAGGTCTGTTTTTGGATACTTTTTAAGACATCATCAATCCAATCTACGCCATTATAAACAGCTGTGATGACAGTGACCAAAGACTCTTGATTATTCATTAGTTATTCCGCGAACAATAATTGACGTATTGTGCTGTATACTTCAATACTCCGCTTCGGAAGCTGAAAATCTTCTGGCAAACCATTGCGTTGATTCACCACAATGACAGCCTGTTGCGCCCGTTCAGTAGGCATATAGCCATGCATACCCTTCGGGAACCAGCCACCATACCATCCCGGCCAAAAGATTTTTCCTTCATCAAGCAAGAATATAATATCGCCAAATTCTTTATTCGTCGTTCCGTACTTGGTACGCTGCTCTTGATCCAACACCAGGCCAACCCCAAGGCCCGTAAGGTATTCACTTATCTCTTCAGCCAGTGTTGGGGTTTTCACCCAGATTCTAGCAATGACAGAATCAAGAAAATAGGCATACGTTTTCATCGATGGCGCGCCAAAATGCTTGTCTAAGTCAAGATAAACTCTCTCAGTAACCGGCGCCATACCATGGTCTGAACAAATAACTACACTAAAATCATCATCGGAGACGGATGAAAAAATATCAACCAATTGTTCACACCACCCATCCAAGAGTCGAATCCTTGATTTGAATTCGTCTGACTCAGGCCCCTTCAAATGTCCTAAATGATCCAAATAGCCCAAAGTAATAAAAACGCTTTTCCCTTCTCGGGCAAATTTACAAGCCTCGTCAAAAGCGCACTCGTCTTGTTTATCTATGGGCACGCGGAACTCATTGAATCGAACCACCTCGATATCCGGGTGCTCATCAAAGAAATAGGTTACTTCTCCCTCTCCTAAAGAATTATTGACATAAAAAGGCAAATACTCAAAGGGAATATTGGCAATATTTCCTTGACGATATATTTTCTCGAAACCTTTATGGATAGCTCTGCTCAACAATTGTGACCCTCGAGTAGTACGATCTACAATTCTAGCCAGGCTCTTAATAACTGGGTTCACTTGGGGCTGGTTATCCCCGTTCCACAAATCTTGAGAGAGAGTCCATTTATTGAAATACCCTAACTTATCAGGCGATATGCCCGCAAAGAGCATCGGAAACAAATTGATACTAAATCCAAGACCGGGAGTCATCGCTCCACTTTTACCAAACTGACTCAGAAATGGGGCATGTTCCTCCAACATCATTTGTGGTACTGCATCTAAAAATATTACTAAAGCTCGTTTACTCATTCTCAACTCCAAATACTTTTTGCTCGCAAATGTTCGATACCATCTTTGCCAATACGGGGCTGGATCCTCCACGCCAAGAAAAAGGACACAAACGAATCTGCGATTAGCTTCCAATCTAAGGGATCTGATCCTTCTTTGGTGGGAATATCTCTTCCCTGGATTTTCGCATTCATACGCTGAGCATTTACAAGATATTTGTAATTTGCTTCTCCCTGAAGTACGGATACCAGATAAGCATGAAGATAAGCCAAGAAACCTACCATCAGCCGCTGCTTATCCATCAAAGCCCACCGGGGAGCCGATGGAATTCCTACTCTGCGGGCAAATCTTAAATCATCCAGTAGTTGTCGAGAGCGCCAATAGATAGAGCGTGGGAAATAGTTACGCTCATTCTTGATGAAGGGCTCAATGACGACTTCAACCTTTAGCTCATTGGTGAGCGCATCATCTGACACGCCTGCTAAATATCCAATCAAGTGCAGATACCCAATTACAAAATTTTCATAGAAATACAACAGATTATTCTCTATTGCCAACTTCAACTTTACATCGACGCATGCCTGCATAAAGCTCGAAAATCCAGATTGAAAAGGGGAATAACCAGCATAATGCTCCTGAAAATAATCCAATCTCTTTTGATATCCAGAAAGCAAGATTCCATCATTGGGCAAGAAAATTGTCAATAATTCAATAGAGTTCCTGGCCAAAAAATAGATCAAGGTTTCTGGCTTTGCAACCTCGCCCTTTTCGAGATCACATGTGAGATGGAATAGCTGCCACCATAATCTTTCTACAACGAGTCCATTGAGATCACCAAAATCGAGATTGGAAGTCGTGATTTTGCCACCAAATGGATATTCTTTGAGCAAATCCCTTCCGTAGATTACCAGACCCGTTGAATACAATTCGAATTGAGCAAGCCTGCGCAAAAAGGGGGCTTTTCCATAAAACCTCAGAATGGAGTTCAACATGAACTCAATATGAAATAAATTGCTTGAAATTTGCCATTCTTCTGCATTGGCGGCAAATTCTCGTTTGAGTCTTTCAACAGATTCGCGATCAGGTTTTTTCTGCACCACAATCAAAAATTCATAGTCGCTATACAAATCAACCAACTTTCCGTCTTCGACTTTGTACGTCAACTCCCCTCGTGAGGTGCTGCCAAAAACAACCACGGAGATTACTTTGTATTCCATCAGAACATCCAAGATTTGATCCATAATCCGCGCAAAGTGCTGTTTTACTTCCTGAGGGTATTGGTAACGATCGCAAAATCCTAACTGATAAGAATCCGGAATGTTCATTTATCTACAGTGGTTTCGCTTTGCAAGGCATATGCTTCGGCCTTGCCAATTAATTGAGTTTTTAACAACAGCCCTAATGAATCTGGCGGTGAGGTGAACAGAGCAATTCGATCAGCATTTCTGAGACCAAATACATATAAAACGCCTGACAACCTGCGAAACCCAGCATGCAACTTATCAAAAAGCTTCACTCCAGGCTGATTTTTTAGCAACCCATATTGGCGTCTGATTTGATCGGTTTCACTTTTTGCATCGTCAAGTCTGGCTATCATTTTCCGATTGCTGTGCAATCGATTTCCTGCCAAAATTCGGGGGAAGTGTTGAAATTTATTTTCCTGGGACAAACGAAGCCAATACTCATAATCAATCCCCACATCTAGTGATTCGTCTAGCCGATGATCTTCAATCACCGTACGCCTGAAAAAAGTTGCCGGCTGGGAAATGCAACCTCCGGTACGAAGAATTCGGTTGCGCTTAAAATTTGGCATGCGTCGAAAACGGATCATTTGATCAAACGAATCGATCAGAACATCATCCCCATACACAACCACGGCGGACTGGTTTTTTAGAAAATAATCAACAACAACCGACAGCACATCGCGGTCGTAATAAATGTCGTCAGAATTTAGCCACCCGATGATTTCGCCGCGGCACAAGTTAAATGCTTTATTAACTGCGTTTGCCTGACCAGAGTCTTCCTCTGAAATCCACCGCAGAACGCCCGGAATGTCACGCTCGTACTGATGGATAATCTTAAGGGTTTCATCTGTTGATCCCCCATCCATGATGATATATTCGAGATTTGAATAGGATTGATTTACGACCGACTTGATCGTTCTTTCTATAAAATGGCCTTGGTTGAAGGAAGGGGTAACAACTGAAACTAAGGGTTGATGCACTAATCGCTATCCCGCTCAAATTTATGAAGAACTAATAATGGATTGAAACGCACTTCTTCAACTTGCGCGTAGTTCTCTCCCAACCAATTCAAGGCGCGCGTTTGTGCTGAATTTTCTATAGAACGCGTTATTTCTGCAAACCAAACTTGGGAACGTGGACCAAACGCATCAACAAGCCGTTTTTCTTCTTCAGCTTCGGTCAAGCCCCCCAGAGAAGATATCGAGAAATGGGAAACTGGCAATTCTCCGGAATAATACCACTGAAGCGCTTCTGGATGCCCTGTTCCAATGGCAGCTTCTTCTGATGCGTTGATTTTGATATAGTTTGCCAGCCCACTGTAATTAGCTCGGCGGCCAAATTCAGATTCTCGCAAGTGAAAATTTAAAAGGGAATAACCATTCAGCAGAATGATTAGTGAGCCGAAGAACAAGGCCAAACGATGCTTAGGGAATCTAATTAACCACAACGACAGCAATACATAGTAGCCTAAAGATGCACTAATAACCAATTTTGGGCTAAACACACGCACAAAAGGCAGTAGGCCAACCCCATAAGGGATAACCAAAGTGAAAAACAAGAATAATAAAATCAGCCATCCCTTAGCCCTATCGCGGACCAGCATAATCAGGGCAAGCAATGTAGTCGGAACAAATGCAATTGACCACAAAATTATTACCGGCAAATTGGAGAGAACTTCACCCCATAAAAATTCCTTTGCAATTGATGCCCCAGAAAATCTCACAGCTGAATAACCCACTGTAAATGTCAGTGCCAATTCAGGGAGAGCAAACAACGAAGAGATATCAGGCACCAACCCTGTTAGCCGACCAGTTGCCATTTGGTCAAAAAGCACAAATCCCCACGGGAGAAAGGCGAATGCCGTGGCAGCCTGAGCGAGCAGCCAGTTTCGATACGAGTGCCAATTCCGTAAGGATGGGATTGCCAAAAAGGCCACATTCTCAAACAAAATGAAAAATGCAGCGAAATAATGAGTATAAAGCGCTACTGCATTCGAGAAAACACAACCGATTAGCCAAATAGATTTTCTGCTTTCTTTCCACCGGACAAACGAATAAATTGATAAAAGCGTTAGAAACGCGAGCGTGGTCATGGGTTTCAATTGTAAGGATTGATCAATGTGGAAAGGGGAAAGAGCAAGGAACGCAGCTGAAAGCAATCCAACTTTATAGTCGAATAAAGAAGTTGTTAGAGAATATAACATTGGAATACTTAGCACGCCGAATAACACCCCAGGGATTCGAGTAATTACCTCATCTGTTCCAATAAAGGTAAACACTTTGAGTAAAACAAAATAAGCCGGCACATAATTTATTTTCGCGGTCCAAGAGACTGCACCGGCAAATGAATTTCCAATACCCTTTAGAATGCTGAAATCATCTGAGCTATAGCTATATCCCATCTCACTCAAACGCAAAATCAATCCGATACTGATAATTATCAACAATACATGGCGCGGCGATAATCGAACAATGTTAGATTTCAGTTTTTGCATAGTGGGTTGAAGAATCATACAGCAGCTAGTATGCACCCTCTTGCTGAAGGACTACAACGATTGTACGCGCAAGAATGTACACATCCTGCCAGATCGACCAATTTCGAACGTAGTATTCATCTAAGCGGACTCGCTCTTCATAGCTGACATCATTTCGACCAGAAACCTGCCAGAGACCTGTGATGCCCGGTCGAACCCAGGTATAGGGATCAAAACGATCGCCATAGAACTTGATCTCATCTTCAACGATCGGGCGCGGTCCCACCAGACTCATCTCCCCTTTCAACACATTCCAAACTTGCGGCAGTTCGTCCAGGCTATACTTGCGCAAGAATTTTCCCAAACGAGTAACACGGGGATCGTCCTTCAATTTGAAAGATCTTTCCCACTCAGCCCTTAAACCGGGTGTAGCATCCAAATACTCCTGCAACACCTGATCTGCATTTGGAACCATTGTGTGAAGTTTCCAAGCTGTAAATTTTTGCCCTCCCCTTCCGATGCGTGTATGGCCATAAAATGCTCGCCCGCGCGAGTCTAACCTAACAAGGAGAGCAAGGATCCCAATTATCGGCACAATAACCACACTGCTTGCCAGAACCAGGGTTAAATCTAGTAATCGTTTCGCAGCGCGATGGCTAAAACTCAGCAAGTTGTGACGAACCTCTAGACCGAGTAAGCCCCCCAGATCTCGGGGGATCACTCCAAAGCTGTTAATATTCTTGAGATCAGGGATCAAGATCACGCGCTGAAAGCCTTTCTGCTGATTTTCAACAAATGTTTGCTGAAGCTCATTGGGTATTTCAGAGACAAGCATGATGGCTGTCCTGATACCGGATAAAATGGCTAAATCTGTTCCTGAGAAGGTTTTCTCATTCCAAACGACAACAACATCACCGGGAGCATTGTCCCCTCCAGGGCGAAAGTCATCGACGGCCATCGTTGGTCGCCAACCAAAATAGGGATTCTTTCGTAAGAACTCAATGAGCCATTGGGCTTGCTCCCCAGAACCAATAACGGCCACGGGCTCACCCCAACCAGACAGGAAATCAACCAAAGCCTTCGTCAGTGTTCGCCCCAACGGAACAAGGATTAACCCAAATACCCAAGTCAGAGTTAATGTTAATCTCGAGAAATTTCCAGCATTTCGAGCCCAGAAAGTCAGCGCCATAAAAAACAGGAAAACGGCGCTGGTAGTTGTAGTCAACTTGCGGAACTCCGTAACGGGGCTAAGACCAATTCCGGGGTAAAGATGGCGAAATGCATATACTCCAACACAGAAAAGCATTATTGGAATAACCTGTTCCAAGAGGTCAAAACGCCAACGGCCCTCGAAGATTATTCTCATTCCAACAGCAAGGAAACCAGCCATCAAAAGACTGGATATATCAGCTAAGACGAGAGTTACACTCATCCACCAACGCGCATAACGCAATGCGAACGGCAAGGATGCTCCAGCCTCTAACACCATGGGGGGTATAAATTGTGATTCTGTTTCAATCTTTGCTTTCAAGTCAGCCTCAGGTTACATTAGAACAGTTTGGAACTGATCCCCGATCTTTTGGATATTAAAATGTTCTTCAGCATAAATCCGTGCGTTATTAGCTAATTCTCCACGCAACGATGGGTTGCTTACCAATTTCTCAGCAGCCATAAGAAATGAATCAACATCATTTGGCAGTACGGCAATCCCAGCCTTGTGTCGGGAAACAATTTGTGCAACCAAATTTTGTTCTGGGACTGCCAAAAGTATTGGGCGCTGGGCACATAAATAGGAGTAGACCTTTGATGGAACCGAATAGGCACCAGCATCAGGTGTCAAAATTGCCAATAATACATCTGCTGATGCCAATAGATTGGGAAATTGATTATAAGGTTGGAATTGTACTATTTTCAAGTTTCGAATCGCTAACTCATTTTTCTTTTTGTGTAGCCATTCTGCGCCTGGTCCTTCAGAGATAACGCACACACAAACCTGTGGATCATGCTGGAAATGCTGCGCAAGCTGCACCAGTAATTCAGGGTTGTGTTTCATACCCAGAACACCCGTGTATAGAAAACACAACTTGTCCGCGAGACCGTTTTCCCTCGCCCACGAGTTATCCTTTTGATGCACCGGAATTTCCTCTATCGGAGCCCAATTTTGTATTACCTGAATTCTATCCTGATTGATGCCCCATTGGTTTAGGATAGGCATAAAATCATCCGCTATTGCTACTATCTTAGCGCTTCTTTGAAGTAATCTACATTCAAGCCGCATATAATACCGCCCAATTATACCTGCCAACCATGCAAACCGCTCTTTTCTCAATATTTGATAGGTGGCAAGACCAATCAAGTCTTGCAGCCAAAATATGAAATCTATTTTATTCTTCAAACACCATCGAAACAATATAGCCTGAGCGTCTAATGGAGTGTTCGCCGAAACCACTACGTCCGGTTGGAAATCATCCAACATTTTCACTAGCAATTTTCCATACTCTACTTCCTGGAATCTTCTTTGTAGCAAGGAGTATTTCTTGAAAGGCTTAGACAACTTTATCCCATAGACGCTGAAGTTATTATCATCAGTTTCTACATATTCCAATTTTCCACGCTTCACCAGTTGTGTTGAATCCCCATATAGATACTGCACATCATGACCTCGCCGCGCAAGCTCGCGGCTAAGCTGAACAGAAAATGCGTATCCTCCATAGTCATGAATGAGTATTCGCATCACGTTACCAGGCCAAATCCGTTTCGTATCCCAAGTCAATCAGGAGCTTACCTGCAACAGATTTTATTAATTCTTTATGTTCTTCTGTGAAGACTTCTTTCCATTCCCCAACTTGACCTTTGCGAAAAGTATGCGAGTTGGCTGGATTGATATTTCCAATAACGGTTCGCATTACGTCATCCACATCCATGTCGGCTAAAGAACTCTGAGCATAGAATGTAATCATCTTTCGAATATGTTCGGCCTGTTTCGATGACCTTAAGTCTTCAAATCTAACAGCGCACACTTCCTTGCTTCTTAGCCACCCATGATAGCGAGAAAACCGTTCTGCAATATTAGGATAATCATATGGGCTATTGGGATCAGAATCGCCCACAATTGCCAATGTGATGCGTTCACCAAAAGTAGGAAGAGATTTGTAATGGCGGTGCATGCGGTGCCAACGATTCATGAAAGTAAGGTAATGGGCTTCCGAAATCGCGACATCCCTTAAATCGCGGTAGATAAAAAAATGAACAACGCTTTTATTGTTTATGTTGGTTCTAAAATGTGGGTGGAAAAAAAGGTGTGCTGGCACTATTTCCCCAGGGACCATTTTGCCTAAAAGGCGTATGTGGGATAGTTTAGAACGCTCCTTGAAGGTTATCGAAGGCATTGATGCAATGAAAGTGCCGTACGTGGTGACACCAGGGATGGCCTCAAGAATTTGCAAGAGTAGATGTGTTCCACTTTTTGGAAAGGAGTTGGCGAGAACTGGTGGCATTATGCGGTACTCGCCAAGGTCTGATGTCAGTCTTTTCAGCGTTCGCGGAACCTGTTTTGATAGCGCCGAAGCTTTACGCAAAACAGCGATGTTTTTTGCTTTGTTCATCGTCCTATACTTCAACAGCTCGATTGAATGATGCTCGTTTTGTTAAAAGGAGGGTTTCGAATCCCTTAAAATTATTTGCGACGAGAAATACCAAAGATAAATTCAGCCACCTAATAAGGTTTCCTATCATGAATGTATGGGTAGCCGATATAACCTCTGACAATAAAATATAGAATAACACAAGGGACAAAGCGCGCCCTACAGATCTTTCGCTGTTATTATGCATTGCACGAATGCGATTTAGGGCAAACAACCACAACGTCAACAGGGCAGCAAATCCAACTAATCCCATTTCGGTCAGGGCCTGAACCCACATGTTGTGAGAAGAGACAAATCTTAAATTGCCAGTGGTCCAATCTGGAAGAATGTAACTCTTTGTAAAAAATTGGGTTTGGTTGAGACCAATTCCCAAAACCGGATGATCTCTCCAGATTTGAAGCGAAACGGACTGCCTTCCCAATCGCCGAATCAACGACCCGCTTGCTACGATATTTTGTGCAGTTTCGTTTACTGCTGATAGAACATCTAAGCCCGAAAGTTGCAATACCACACCGAAAGCGACGAAAATAATTACAAGTGCGAGAATGTTTTTATTCACAGTCCTAGGGAAGCCTTTATCGATAACAAGTAATATAAAAACTATCCCCAACGTGAAGAATGCTCCTTTCGAAAAGCTCAGAAAAATTGTACCAAGAAGCGTAATTAGAATCACCAAATTCATTCTTCTCGAGAAAAATAGTTCCCGATCAAAATTAAATGCAATAGCGAAGAATAACATCAGAAATGGCGCAACCAAGTAAACCCCCAAAAATGATGGTTCTGAGAAGACCGAGGAAATCCTTTGAAGATTTCCCCAAGACCCAGTTGCAGTGAACTCATTAAAAGTGGGATTGTTCAATGATAGTACTGCAAAAGGTAAATTAAAACTTCGTGCAAACGATTGATAGATACCGTACAAAGAAACCACAAATGGGATTGATATCCATATCCGAAAGATTTGGCGGATTTGCAACGAACTCAACCAAAGAATTGGTACAGCAACGAAGAGCGCAATTCCCAACATGAGTTGTCCAGAAGTGGTTGCAAATTCTGCAATACTAAAGGGAACCTGAAAATAGATATTCAGCAAATTTAAGATTGTCGCAATCGCCAAGGGGATAACATAAATTATGTGATCAATTGGTGAGCTTCTTCTATAAAGAATTATCCCAACAAAAAAAACTACTAACATAAGACCGGAAAGCAAAAGATCAACGCGCCCTATAGGATATTTACCAATATTAAACAGAGTATTCCCGCTAAAAGGTAAAGATGCCACCAGCAAAATTAATACAATGCCTTCAGTTCTCGAAATGATGCTAGTTGTTACCCAATTTCCAAACGACTTTATCATTAAATCATTCCTTTTAGATAACCTGCTTCAATTGGCATTTACTTTTCAATTGGGGCCATCCAAAGCAACACATAATCTCCCCCACCTAAATTCACTACTTCAATAGCGTCAGACTCAGAAAATGCCATTAGAACAGTGTCGACATTTGCTTTGCGAGCTAAAAACATACTGTTGGGGTATTCGTTAACAATCGTGTCAACGCATGAGACTCCACTACAAATAACATCATAGGTAGCACTGTTTCCGGGCTCTCGCCAATAAGTACATTTTTGTAATCCATCTGATTTAAAAGCACAAAGTGCAAAGCGGTCTTCGAGCGCAGGGTTATACGCCAAAGGTTGGTTCCGAGATAACAACAGTCCAGTATCTCCCATCTTTTCCAGATTTTCCAGAACTAATCCCAGCCCCCACGAACTTCCGACATCAGCCTGATGGGTATCTTGGAGTGAAATCAGTTCGCTATCCGAATAGACATTGGCAATTGTCGTTGGAATAATCAACAGGATCAGAACGATGGAAATGCTTACTCCCCAACCAGGAATCTTTACTTCACGCCCGCCGGCTTCTGGAAATCTAAACAGATCGTTTGTCCAACGTCCCACTTTGAGCAACGAGTCCGGCACAAATAGAATCATTGCTCCTGTTAAAACACTGACAATGCCTCCGGAAATAACCGCCCACCTAAAAAAGTTGATTTCTGATATTGTTTCTAAATCTAGTATCCCATCGGAACTGAAGTTATTTGCTATCATCTCTGGCGAAATGACCAATCCAAAGAGCAGGCAAAAGAGCGAGAGAACAAAGAATAGTGAGGATAATCTCCTTGGGTTAATTATTGGCTCGAAGTTGGGGTCAAGAGACAATCTATGGTCAAAATGGTAGATAAAAAAACTAATACCAGATAGCAAAAGTAGTGCCATAAGCCAAAAACCATTTCTAGCTTCGTATGAACAACACTTAGCATAGAAAACAAATCCAAATGGCACAAAAACCAAACTAACTACCCCAATTATCAAATAAGCCCGTTGACGTATCTTGACACTGAGCAAGCCTAGCATCGCAACAAGTATAACCAGAATGGGATGAAAATAATTAAATAGTCTATTTGCAGCTGTAATAAACGTACTACTGATTAAGCTCCTTGCAGTTCGGTCAGTCAAATTTAATATATTTCCAAAAATCAAATGTTCTTTATCTTGAAATTGGAATTGAAATACTAGCAAGAATAAAATCAGCGGGATCGACAATGTTATTCCCCAAACCAAGAACTGTCCAAAGGAAATTCTTCGGGCCCATAACAAGTATACCAATAAACCCAAAACGGGCATTAGAGAAAGCGCGCCAACCTGCTTCATTGCTGCAGCAATCCCAAGAATCAGGAAAGCGAACAAGAATTTCTCCTTATAAACCACGCTATTGCTCTCCCGGAGCGCATCGAAAACTAGCATATATCCGAAAAATACAAAAATAACCACCGGGGCATCTGCGTATCCATCTCCGATCGTATCCCGAAGAGTGAGTGCAAATAGTGCCAAAGATCCAACAAGAATGACACTCATCGCTTTTCTGCCTTCGCCAAAAAGTAGCAACCCATAGATCAGCATCATTATCATCGCTAATGGGGCGAAAAGTTTTGCAAATACCCACACATCCGTAGTGCCTTGAATATTGTATACAAACGACCAAATTCCAGGGATAAAAATTGGATACGCAGTATGATGCCAATAGGAGCGATTCACCAATTCAATCGCCCAGCGATTGTTTTGCACCACAGCATCCCATTTCGTGAAAATCAGATCGTAATCTTGAAATAGGTATATCACTGCAATCACTACGCCCCCTAGAACAACAGTTGCTAAGAGTGAATCAGGAAGTTTCCATCGTTCGAATCTTGGAATCGCGAGTTCGAATTTCTTTCTTCGGAGAATCGGCAATAACACCACCACAACAACAATAAGATAAACAAAATATCTTAACCATATCCCAATGTTCAAGAAATAGGCAGTTACCACTACAATCCAAGTAATCCACATCGCTTTGGCAAAATAACCGCTAAAGGCAGCTGAAGCTGAGTGCCTATTTCGATGTGGCCATAGAAGCCCCAAGAAAAATACTACTGAGAATAATGCTAAGACAGCGTGAAAAGCAATCATCATTAACGTACCTAAAACCTAAATATTCGCAACAGAATTTATTCGTTTATTAATCCAGTAAGATCATCGGAGATGATTTTGGCCCATATTGAATGTCCTGTCTGAGACAGATGTATATAATCATAGAATAATGCCTGTATTTCAGAATTCGACAATTCCAGGGCAATTATTTCATCTAAGAGATATATGACGGGCAGATCATGCTCATTTATTAGCCGAAGTATGTGTTGATCCTTCTCATGACCTTCCACAACCTGTTTTACAGATGGCGAGATATAAATTAAATGGATGAATCCCTGTTCTTCTAGGAAATCATCCATTTCTTTGAGTTGTTCAATGGAAATATGTGCTGCTTGAAGTTTCTCATCATCTGAATTCTTGTTCGAATGAATACCATCATACCTTTTCATGTTCTGGCGATAATAGAAGTGATACAACGCTTCTTCAATTGCAAAAGATGGTTTCTTGCTCCAGAAAGGCAATCCAGGCAATCGGCTAATACCACGATAAAAATCCATTTCAGGAAAGACGCTTACATATACTTTCGCGGGCATGAAACAGGCATGCACAATCAGTTTATAAACATTTCCTACACCCCATGCATTTACACCCCCATTGCCACTTTCCCAACCATCTAAGCTTTTTACAGCTAATGCAGAAAACAGTTCATCATTCGTGATATACGAACCACCATATGTTACTGAATCGCCCAGGAAGAGAATCTTATTATCTTTGATTTCATTCCAGTCACTATCTGCCCGCAATCCCAAGTTATTGATTTTAATTTCAATATTACGATTTCTTGAAACCACTTGATTGGGAGCCGGTCGATATCCATAAAGATAACTAGATTCGTAAAGAAGCGGGTTCCCTAAACCCCAAAAACTTCGCAAAACAATTTCAAGCGCAAGAACGAGAAATACAAACAGAAATAAAATGTATACTGTTAATGTAATTTTCGGTTTCAGTTCAAACCATCTTGGTTCTTGGGATGGAAGATCTGGTTTTTCCACTAATCCTACCTTACTTTTTGGCTTGACCAGAATGCGATGTGATCCCTGGAATTCCAGAAAGCTCCATTTCTCGTTCCCCACCCAAAACTTTGCCATAATAAAGCTGCTTCAAATATTTATAAAGACGCTGGCTTCCTATCAATGTAAGAAAAAATTTGTAATACAGTCGCGGCAACTTTATATTATGTCGAATTGCCAAGAACAGATTCTTTATTGCCAACAGCCGCTGTCCGTTTTGCAATGCAAACATGCCAAATTTCTCATATTCGCGTGAAAGATAGTTTCGATAAAATTGACGATATCCTTCTGAGCCAATTGCTTTCTCAATTTCTGGTTTCCACTTTGTCAGAAACCCTTTAATCCCAGTGATCCGCTTTTCAGTATTTAGCGTCATCCGGGATGAGTGTTCCTCTGTGCCGACGATCACCAGGGCTTCGTTAACATAGTCAGCCTGATATCCTGCTACTGCACACTGCATCCACATATCATGATCTATGCCGCTGGTTAGATTTTCATCAAAGCCACCAATCTCGCGCAACGATTTCGTCCGAAACATCACAGCAGATTGGGGTGGTGTCCAGCCGCACATCACAGCATTAAAAATTGGTCCTTTCAAGTTGGGAAGACGAACAACTTTTCCATCGATTGTTTGCGTTGTTGTTCCGCAATAAATTATCTGACACACACTACCCAAGGACTCAGCTATATCAATTTGACGCTGCAATTTCTCTGGCAACCACTGGTCGTCATCATCGAGGAAAGCAACAAACTCCCCATTTGCCATAAACAAGCCTGTATTGCGGGCTGCAGCCAACCCAAGGTTTACCGCGTGTCTTTCATAATGGACATCGCACAAATTCTCAGAATCTAACCACTCTTTGATTGCTCCATCTGAGCCGTCTTCAACAACAATGATCTCTACAGCAGGATAAGTTTGCGATAAAACACTTTGAATTGAGATCTTCGCGGATTCAACGCGATTATGTGTAGTGATGACAATTGAAACAACTGGTGATTTCGCAATATCCATTTCAAACTGCATCATTTCTTTTTACACACAACAGCTATACGTTTGCAGCTACTTTCATCTTTGGCATAAAGGAAATATCGTCTATAGATCTGAAACATCCAGTAAAGCAACTTCTTATTTGTAATCAAGAAGTGGTTTCCCTTGCCTCCCATGACTCGACGTATTATCCCCATAATTTTCGAGAGTGGATCAAAGGGAATGCAATCGATTTCTCTAAAATATGGCTCTAATATTTCAACCAATGAATCCGATGAAAAGTGCTGTACATGTTTCTCAATAAGAGGCGAATTTTTATGGGGAACAGTAAGGATTAATTGCCCAGTCTGGTTTAAAGTCGATGAGATCGAATCAAGGAATTTTCTCACATCCATAATGGGTATATGTTCAAGAACTTCCACCAATGTAACAACATCAAAACGCTCTAAGAGAGGATTTTCAATAATGTCCACCACGTCATAATCTAAACTTGGATTCAGCGCCTGGGCAAGCAAAATGGCTCGCTGAGAATAATCAACTCCTAACAACCGTTTTTCAGGATAGAGCAGAGTCAATTCTTTCAGCAATCGGCCATCTCCACAACCAACATCAACCAAAGATTCAAATTGCCGATCTTTTAATTGGTCGATAACTATCTGCAATCCACCCATATATCTAAAGCCCCAAGACCAATATTGAACTTGAGAGAAAACATTATCACCCAAGGTAGGAATATAGTGATAGGGATAGCTGTATTGAGAATCTTGAATTAATTGGCTTTTGTCCATTGTCAAAATAAGGATTTTATTGGGAGTGCTAATGTACGAATAAAACTAGATAGAACTTGCTTTGATATAGGATATAGTGTGAAAGCTCTCAAAAAATAAAGCGCGCAATTCTTCAATTCGCCCAGTTGTCCATAATGATAAGCGAGACTTGCGTAAATGTTGGCTGTTTGTTTTGGAAACTCTATCAGTTTATCCTGAAATTTCTCCAGCTTGACCAAATGCCCCTTGATAGCATTCCTTATTCCTTGTATGTCATCTCGAGTAATTTGTTCGTGACCGTGTGCGACATGTACGTGAACCAACACGTCTGGCACCAAATCTACTTCATATTTTGCACAAACACGGCGGATAAAATCACCATCATTTCCCCTGGGAAGTGTCTCATCAAATCCACCAATCTCGCCAAAGACTGCTTTCTGCACTAAAAGTGTTGGACAACCCCCGATGCGTTGGCGGTCTAATACAAGTGGGAAAACATACCCACTATGTGTTGGATGATGCTCACGCACTATGTGACCATCCGAGTCAAAGTAATCCATCCAGCAATAAACTAGACCCACTTCGGGGGGCAGCTTACCAATAAGAGATACTTGTTTCTCTAATTTTTTTGGCAACCACTCGTCATCATCGTCTAGAAATGCAATCAGGCTACCCTGCGCAAGTGAAATGCCTGTATTACGTGCTGCTGACGCGCCACGGCTGGTTTCATGTCGCGTGAACCGGATGCGCGGGTCAGCCATTTGCCCCACTACTAGCGCGGTATCGGAAAAAGAGCCATCATCAATGACAATACACTCTAATCTCTGATACGTCTGACCTAAAACACTATGAATTGCGCGCTGAACAAGGTCTGGGCGGTTGTGAGTCGGGATGACTACGCTTACTAGGGGAGAATTTCCTTCGACCATTTTTCGATCAATTCACAATCGTCGTTGATGGCACAATAAATTTCAGTTGATCAAGTTCCCCATCCAACAGTGCTTTATAAACATCAGCCAAACGACGGTTTAACATTTTGATATCGTAATGTTTCTCGACAAATTCTCGTCCAGCGAAACCCATATCAGGCCATTTCCCCGGATGGTCAATCAGGAATTGGATGCGATCGACCAGTGCATCTACATCACCCGCTGGCACAAGGTACCCAGATTTTCCAGGCGCAATAGCCTGATCAACGCTACCCACGTTAGTCGCAATGATAGGCAACCCCACGGCCTGAGCTTCCATCAGCACAACTGGCAAAGCTTCATTGAGGCTCGGAAGAACAAAAATATCATTGTTTTGCATTGCCGAAATGACCTGTTCCTGCTCACCATGCCCGAGCAAATTGACAATCCCACTTAACTCCAAATCTAGGATTTGCTGCTCCAAGCTTTCTCGTAATAATCCGTCACCAATAATCGAATACTCAAGAAGAAGGTCTGGGTTTTGCTCTCGAACTCTCCTAATTGCTTCGATAACAAACTTCAATCCTTTTTCCTCTGATAAGCGGGCAACCGTTAAAATCCTGACTATTCTCGTCCCATCAAGTTGCGGTGTTGCTGTGCGAAATTGGAATTTCGCCAGATCAACACCGCCGGGATGATAAACGATTTTCTTGGGATCGAGACCAAACTCAACTAGATATTTGTAATTATAGTCTGAGATGGACAAAAAGCAGTCACCATGCTTAAACAAGCTGTCATAGATATGCCCTCCTTTCTCAATCCCTTCTCGGATACCGGTTCCATGAAACATGGTAACAAGCTTGCTATCAACACCTAATTGCTTTAGTCCAGCACCCAAAAAACCATTGAATCCGAAATGGCACATCAAAATATCATATTCTCGTTCCGCATGAAGAAAGGTGAAAATTGTATAAAGAACCCGAAGCGTTACAATATCCTTTCCAGGTGTATAAATAGATAAAAACTTCAGAATGACAGCAGGAGATTTGTAAGTATTTTTTATAACTAAACCCAGCGCTTTCAAAACACGCATGACTGGGTTTCCTGGCATATTGACATAATGCGTGCGCTCCAACAATCGATAAGAAACGACATCATCATGCACCTTTTCCTGATTAGGATTGGTTCTCGCGTAAATGTCAACATCGTGGCCCAAATCTAGCAAACCAGTAATCTGGTTCAGGATAAACGTTTCCGAGAGTGCAGGAAATGAATTTACAATGAAAGCTATTCTCATATACTGGAGTTCAATAACTTTCTGCCCCTAGATGGATAACTACAATTGTTGAATTCCTGATTAATTTAACCCTCCTGCTGGCGGTCCAAATGACCGCAATTCCCCCAATTCATCACGCAGCAAAGCATGATACACATTCACTAGCCGTCGGTTGAGTTTCTCGATATCGTAATACTCTTCGACAAATCTGCGTCCAGCTTGGCCCATTTCGAGCCAATCCTGTGGACGATCAATTAAACGCTGGATTTTCTCCACCAAGGCGTCCACATCTCCCGGAGGCACAATGTAACCGGATTTGCCGTTGTCGATGGCTTGATCGACACTTCCCACTGATGTAGCGATAACAGGCAACCCAACTGCCTGCGCCTCCATCAATACAACCGGAAGCGCCTCGCCGAGACTGGGAAGAAGAAAAATATGATTTCCTTGCATCGCTCGAGCAACTTGTTCCTGATCACCAGGCCCAAATAAATGTACAACATCCCCTAACTCTAAATCTTGAATTTGTTGCTCCAAGTCACTCATCAAAGGCCCGTCACCTATAATAGTATATTCAAAGACGATGTTTTGATTTCGTTCTCGAATTTTCGAAATCGCATCAATGCTGTAGCGAAGGCCCTTTACTTCAGCTAAACGAGCAACAGTCAATAATTTGATGATCTGCTCGCCTTCGCCAGATCTGGATGGTCGATGAAAGGAAAATTTCCCAAGATCTACACCACCTGGGTGATAAACGATTTTCTCTGGATCTAGCCCAAATTCAGTCAAATGCTTGACGTTATAATCCGAGATAGACAGAAAACAATCGCCATGCTCAAAGAGATTGGCATATATCTTCCCGCCTTTTTCTATCCCCTCCTGGACGTCAGTCAGATGGAACATGGTAACCAGTTTCCCCTTGACCCCCAGCTGTTTAAGCCGCGCTGCTAAATTCCCGTTCATGCCAAAATGACACATTAATATGTCGTAATCTTTGTCGACACGCATAAATGCAATCAGGGCGTGGATCAACTTTAATTTGTATGCATCTCTTTTGAATTTGAAAATATTTAGCGATTGGAGAATTCGTAAGGGATCCCTATGTAAATTCTGTAGCAACAATTTAAATGCGCTCAATGCACGTTTGACTCGGTTGCGAGGAATGCCATAATAATGTGTCCGCTTCATCAATCCATAGGAGGCGATATCACCGTGAACAACAGCCTGCTTGGGATTGCTGTAAGCAAAGATGTCCACATCGTAGCCTTGATCAATTAAGGTCGTTATCTGGTTCAGAATGAAAGTTTCAGAGAACGCGGGAAACAGATTAACGATAAAGGCAATTTTCATAGGATCTTAGATAGAATACTTTTGGGGTAATTTAATGCCCGCCTGAGAAATTCTGGAAACAGTGAATACCAAATGGTTCTTGCCAGATGAGATGGTGACAATAGCGAACTGCGACTCGCTGCAATAATTTTTTCCACCATATCCTGGCGCACCTCGTCCAACTCGGCAGGGATCAAATACGCGTTCCGTTCTGATGCACTAAAAAGCGCTAAGAGAGTGGCAATTACTTGCTCAGTCTGATGATCGCTCAATGTGTGACTGGGTCTTTGAGATTCGAATAACCAGCCTATAATTTCAGTAGAGATTGCCCGATCGAGTACCTGAGAAATCAGCTGCTGGCGGGCACGATGCGCCAGACCTTGCTGTATCTCAGTACGATGATTGCTGATCGTTCCTGGGTGAGTGCGATACAGAACCAGGACTTCAGGCATATTGGCAAATTGTGTTACGCCTAACAGACGAATCCACAAACCATAATCCTGTGCATACCGATAAGATTCGTCATAACCACCGACACTTTCTACAATGGATTTTCGCATCATTACTGATGGATGGCCAAAGGCTCGTTTAAAAAATAATGTCCACACAATCATGCTGTGTGATGTGGGCACTTCAAAGGTACGCAACGGTGTTCCCACTTCGTTTATGACGGTCATCTGGCTACCTATAACACCAACTTTACGGGATGAATCCAAGTATTCGACCTGTCGTTCAAATCGTTCGGGAACACAAATGTCGTCTGGGTCCATGCGAGCAACATAATCCCCCCGCGCAATTTCCAAACCAATATTCAGAGAGCGTGTCAAACCGATATTCTCTTCATTGGAAATTAGCCGTATACGAGGGTCGTCGTACGCCGACAGTATCTCAATACTGTCATCCGTTGACCCATCATCAACAATAATGAACTCAAAATCTTCGAAAGTCTGACCAAGAACGCTATCAACGGCTATACGCAAATAACGCGCGCCATTGTAGACACTCATCAGCACGCTCATCTTAGGTGGCATATTAAATCTCTATAAGGCATCATCACCATATTATTATTTCATCATATTCCAAAGATACCGCAATAACTCAACAAAGAAACCTAAGATCATACGGCTCGCTTCTTTTATACTATCGGACCAACCGCTATTTACAGGAGAAACCATCACATCTTGCAGCATGGTGAATTCCTTTTGCAAAACTGCATCGAGCGAGAAATTCTCAACGACAAATTTTCTAGCATTCCGCCCTATTTGTTCAGCTGCTTCGGCTTCTGATAATACATCTTGAATAGCGGCTCGAATTTCTTGAGATGTAGTACCACAAAGGTAACCTGTATCTCGATGCCGGATCAAGTTGCGTGTACTGGGAATTTCACTGGCAACAACGGGGCGACCACAAGACATCGCTTCCAACAAAACTTTGGGATGGCCCTCATATAAGGACGGCAAAACGAATATCTGGGACGCATTGAGATATATTGGCAGATTTTCGTGGTCACAAATTCCCCGAAAATTAACCTCGACCCCTTTCTCACTCGCAGTTGATTGCAGCGCTTCGAGCAGTGGACCGTCTCCAATGATATTCAAATTAACATCCAGGCCATCAACAGCTTCGAACAGTGCAAAGAGATTTTTCTGAGCCTGAAGGCGTCCTACAAAGCTGATTACTCCAGGCTTATAAGAAATTCCTGGATCAGGTGCAAAGGTATCGGTGAGCACATAATTGGGGATAATAGAAATTTTTTTCTCATCGAGATCATACTGCTCCATGAGATACTGCTTCATATGCTCAGCGGTGACAACTATCCGATCTGCCTCAGTGAAGACAGTTTTCTCTTGATGGCGTATCCCCACTACATCTGGAGATTCCTCTCCCTTTTGTTTAGCGACAAAACGCGACCAAATATATCCACTGCGAGCGACCAACGGCTTGCGGTAGATGCGCGCTGCCCGCAGGGCAATTACAGCGCCATTAGTTTGATTCGTTTTGTATACATCCGCTTTGGATAGTTGCTTTCTATGAAGGAAAGGAATAAGAATTTCATAAATACGCGACGGAAACCCCATCCTATTCGGCAGAACCTGAATACCCTGAAGTGCTTTCGAATAGTTCAGATCGCCAGTGTCCCCATATGTGACAATTGAAACCTTAACACCTTGGCTTTGGAGTCGGCGATAGATTTCAATTTCTCGCTCTAAAACCCCGGTTTCGTCCCAAGCTTTTAAGGTTACACCTCGGGTAAAGAAAAGAACTATATACATAAAAAAATCTGGGCTACAACCCAATAGATGAATACATCGCTTCTGCTGTTCGAACCATTATTCCCACACAATCTCTCTGCGTTCACTTTGTGATATTGTGGCATCTCTCAGTAGCTAACTATCATTTCATAGAAATCATACCTCTCCCCCAGAGCAACTGAGCCATTAACCGACAAATGACCTTCGTCTCTGTACAGAAACACTTCATCCAAATGGGTAACACATCGCCTGCCATCGCAAATCAAATCATCAAGGCGGATCACTCTATAGCTGGGATCGATTCTATCCAGTACATTGTACACGTTCATAGATCCTTCCGATATCTCGGAATACAAATAATCGCACTCATCCAACTTTAGTCCGAACCATTCAGCCTTGGCTAAACACCTTCCCAAGTCGACTCCATTTCTTGGCGGAGGCGAAAAAACAACTGGTATAATCCCCATCTTTTCTAATTCATCAAGTGTATAAACTAACCCGGCTAATTGATAATTTGATGCCGCTGAAAGTACAGCATATTTTATCGTAGTATTTGCCTCGAGCCATTCGCGCACCTGCTTATTAAATTCTAAACAGTATCCAGACTCACTAGAATCGTAATATGGGCCACAGCTATCCAGGGTCAATTGAATAAGCTTTGCGTCGGGATTTGACGCTAAAATTCCATTCACCAAATGCTTGGCATACGAATCCCCCCATACCAGTATTTCTGGTTCTTCGCTTGTTCTACACTCGGCCGGCAAAGAAAATGGCTCGCGGCAATATTTTGCCAATCCGTGATTGGCCATTAAGTCCGCAGCGATATTAGCGTGCGTATACTGATGTTGTGTCAACCTGTTCTCGAAACCATTCGTTATGATACCGATTATCCCCAGACACATGAATAAAAGCGAGGCGCTTGCGCTAAGCGTTAAAATTGTCCTTTTATGCAACCAATCCCGTTTACGAAACGGCTGTTCCACAAACCGCCAACTTAAATAAGCTAGAAAAAAAGCGAAAACTGACAAAACGACAAAAATGCCCTTTTCTGGTTCTGTCAAACTTCTATGGCGAGCAAAAGCAAAAAGTGGTTGATGCCACAGGTATGCGCTATAGCTAATCAAGCCAATTGCAACCAACGCTCTTGTCCCCAGGATGCGTCCCAAAAAGGTTTGCTCAGAAGCAAAAAGAATTATTAATCCAGTACCAATCGTTGGCAATAGCGCAAACAAGCTTGGAAACGGCACTGTTTCATCAAAGGTAAAAATCGCATAAACGATCATCAAGAAACCACTCAAGCCCATTAGCTCACGGAATAATTTATTAGCCGAAAGGACATCATGTGACTTCTTGCGGTACAGAAAATGAAAGGCTATGATTGCACCAATAGCAAGCTCCCATGCTCGAGTCGGCAACAAATAGAAAGTTGCGACGGGAGCATTATTCACACCCCATTGTGTAGCCAGAAGGCTAATTGTTGCAATTATGCCAAAGGAGCCAAGAATCCATTTTTTTGGGAAACGCCACATGAATAGCAGAAAAAGCGGGAATAGCAAGTAATATTGCTCTTCGACTGCCAGACTCCATGTATGCAATAATGGTTTGAATTCATTAGCCACTTCCCAATACCCAGTCTCTTGCCAAAATAGAATATTGGAAGAATAAGTTGAAACAGCCACCAAACTTTCAGAAAAATCTTTTAGATCCGGAGGAATTAACCATACCCAAGCAAAAGGTACAGATACCAACATCACAAAAAATAAAGCCGGCAAAATCCGTCTGGCACGCCGCTCATAAAAACGAGCAAGTGAAAATTCGCCTTCAGACAAATCGGAGAGTATGATGGTGGTAATTAGGTACCCACTGATAACAAAGAAAACATCGACCCCCACAAACCCTCCGCGAAAATACTCAAAACCGGCATGAAATAAGACAACAGGGATGACTGCGACGGCTCTTAAGCCATCAATTTCGGGCCTATATTTCATAGATGCAATTCGTTCTCCATGAACCGGCAGATTTTATTCGTCAAACTGCCATTGAGTAAAGTACCACCACCAAAGGTGGTGGCTTGAAATACTGCACCTAGAAAGTGCGATGCCACTCGGTTAGTTGAACAAACGACCTTGCTTGGTCTCGGTTTCTCACTCTTTCTCTGTCTGCCATTTCACATACTTTCGGATTCGCTCTTCATCTAGTCCTACTGTACTGACGCAGTACCCTCGTGACCACACATGCTACCCCCAGTACCGCTTGCGCAGTTGTGGAAACCCCCTCTTATTTACCAACAATTCAACGCCCTGCAACGAAGATTCATATTTTAAGTCTTCTGAATCTCCGTACGTAACAAATGATATCCTCAACCCTTGATCTTAAAGCCTGCGATAGAGCGAGACTTCACACTCTAAAACCCCGTTTTCATCCCATTTTTTAAGGATACCCCGCGCTTAAAAAAGAGAATCAGATACATCGACTTTTTCTATAATATTTCTGCAAGAATTAGGTCTGCCGCCGACTGGGCGGACTGCCCATCAAAGGAATTGTAGTATACCTTGAAAACTTCTTCGCCTAGTTTATTCAACTCTCGCCCGGCATAATCGCCTGACTCAATCATGCCTAGATACTCATCGTAGGTGTCAATCACGATACTATCGAAGAATTCAAATTTCTGACTACGCGATCTTCCGGTAAAGTTACACACAAAAACATTTCGCAATCCTGCAGACCAGAGTTCATAGATTGAAGATGAACCGAATGTAAGGATAAACTCACTATTCATCGCATATTCCCAATACCAGACACCTGGTTCAAGGCATTTAATCTGTCCAGCTTCGAGATCATGCTCGCGTTCAATTTCGAATAAGATTCTGCTGACATCAACAAAATCATGGTATTCTGCCCTTAATGGATGAATTTTTAGAATGGGCGAAAATCCCTGCTCTATCAGCGGTATGCAAATATCTGCAAGGTGTTTCTTTTGATTGGCATAACAAACTTGCCTTGAATCACCAGGATTAGTAAAAACACCTCGGTTCCCCCCTGGGTGGAATATGAACACACTTCGATCTTGTTCGCTTCTATTGTCGATAGCGTTTCTACTATCCCAAACCTTATCAAGGTATGTGAAACCAACATTGAACAACCCAGAATTTTCGAGAATCTCAGGGAAGGAATGTATACGAGAAAAAGAATTCTCTGTCGAGAACACGGATCTTTGTTCAGCTTCATCATCATAAGATTGGTATGCTGAATCAACTTTGAGCATAAAAGGAATATGCTGATAACCCAAAGCGAAAGCCTGGGCATTCAAGGCAGCACTCATTTTTCGCAAACGGGGCAACTCTTTGGTAGTTGAGATCACCGCATCAAATTTCCCTAATCTCCCGCGCCAATGATATTTAAGTTTTCCTTGTGATGCACTCCAATCTGGAGTATGGTCAATCAGCCCCGCAACATATCGCAATGACTGAGGGTTGATTACTTCCACCTGGTTAGGATTCGAACGGATATAGCGTTCAGAAAACCCATAGGATAACCCAAAGGCTGATGGTCGATTGACCTTATAAACTACTTGGTGCCCAGACTGTAACAGTTTCGAAACTACAGGTATTAGCACCTTGGCATAAAGGGCGTGACCATGTGAGACCAAGATTCGCTTCACTGCTCAACAACCTCCAAGAATTGTCCAACCGTCTCCGAGTCTGCGCTCTTATGAGAAAAGATCTCATAAATGGCACCGACCAGATCATCACGAGATCTCAAATTTGAATTATCCGATACACCATAACACTGAGAGAAAAGAGGCCTCAGTTTATCCATCATGTCATTAATGATTGGTTTTACTTCTGAAAGATCGCCATCCTGTCCAAGAAAATCCAACACCTGTTTATAACGGTCGGATTCAACTTGTATGTCTTTAGATCGATCGAGACGACTTTTTCCAGTTAGAGATCCGAGTAGTGCTCCCAATACCCGGTGCCGGCTATCGGGATATTCTGCCATTACTTCTTCAAAAACTCCCAGGGCAAATTGATCAACACTGCGCCCCAAGAAGCGCCATTTCTCTACATCGCTCTTTGTTTTCAGATAGAGAGAGAAATCAGAAAACCGCGGCCTATGTATTCCCAGGATGCCCTCCACGCTCTTCTTTCTCAATCCCCAGCGGCCGGTTCTCTTGAAGAGATCCCGATCTACTGTGCGCACATCTCGAAATTTGAAGAATCTAAAATAACTCCGTTTCCAGCACTTTACCGCCCCACCAACCCCAAAGCCCTCTTCATATAAACGGCCGAACACCATATACTCTCTCAGGGAACTGCACTTAACTGCTTCATACAGTGTACGGATAGCATGGGGTTTCAACAGCATATCTGCATCGACCTGCACGAAATATTTAGTTTTACAGCGATCGGGCATGGCCTGGAAGGCACTACTCATTGGAAAAACATCCTGGATGTACTCGATCCTGAACACGCAATCCTGATCACCCAAAGCCGCTAGACAATCATTCATAGTAGTTTCGCCTGTTGAAACTACGAAGACAGTAAGTTCATTACTAAGGTCGATCATTATATATTGAATTTCTTTCGAAGGCGCCTGATGAATGAATGTATCTTCCTTCGTAACAAAAATCGATAAAATGACAAGGGAGCGGTTTTTGCCCCACTGGTCTCGTACCCGTATCTAGCGTTCAACCAACCGCCATATTTGTTGAATACACGTTTATCTTCTTCAGAAAGCCGCTCTAAATACCTTTGATCTAATTTCACAGAAAATCCGTAACGCTCAAAGAAATCCAGTGCATCGGGATGCAGTTCTTCTTTTGTGATGGTGTTGAAATATAGCTGGTTCAACGTTACCGGCTTGGCATTGCCTCCCATAATATGCTGGTGCACAGACCAAAATTCGAGCATACTATCAGAAAAAGGAACGCCAAGAAAATCACAAATCTTGCATAGCGTCCCCTCAATATCCTCACACAAATCCTCGTAAGCAAGAAGCAATACATCAAGATTGGGAGACTTGCTCAGGAAATTATCAATCTTCAAGTTCGTATTTGCCCAAGCGAGTATATGCTCTTCAACCAGGCTGCCTTTTTTTCTTTTGGTTTTAACAAATGTAGCTAAACCATTGCGGGTTATGCGGATTACTTTTATTCGCGCCTTAGTTTGTTGCGAGCTTTTTTCAATCCACTGGACATTCTTCGATGAATCAACCAGGAATGGAGTTCCAAATGCTTCAAAAGCTGCATCATGAAAATAAGGCGACTCCACTATTTCGATGAAGTGCTGCCAGTGTTCACAAGTGCGCCGACAAACCTTGCAAAGCGTGTTTGGCTGATCAATAATTCGTTGGCTTATGAACATGAACTCACCAAGGCTGGTACACTGTGGATGAGCACCGATCATCATATCAAAAAGGGTACTTCCGGAATGCGGCGCACTAAGTATGTAGACGATTGTTTGATCTGTCATATTTGCAGTTCATCCTCAAAGCCAGGGGATTCTAAATTGTCGTTGGGTTGAAATACGGGATAACAGTTGCGGACTTTTGCCGCTAACCAGGTTTGGTTATACTCCCTGGCGTAAACTTCTTCAATTTTAACAACTTGATCCAATCCCCCAGGCGATAAAGGGAACAAACCCGTACTCATGAAGCTTGCCTTACGGAAAAGCGTAGACCCCATGGCCCAAACATTCAATACTAAGTTCCTAGAGGGCAACCAAGTCCAAAATTCTACATCCGTGGATGTGGAGCGAAGAGGTGCAATCACCCTTCCAGGTTTCCACCAATTGTTTTGATTCTTCAGCCGAACAATCCCTATCTCAGGATATTCGGCTAGAACATCCAAGCATTTCTGAATATAAGGCTCGTGGTAATCCACCACCATATCGTCCTCGATCAACATGATAAATTCACCCCGGGCATGCTGGTATGCGTCGTTCAACGCCCCTGCCATACCAAGATTCTCAGGATGCGCAATGATGGAGTCGAAGAAATTAAGATCATGAGCATAGTCGACTAACTCTCTCCCCGAACCATTATCTACTAAAATTTTCTCAAGCCTTGGGTAATTCTCAACTTCTGAAAAGAACGGCACCAAACTTTCACACAGTCGCTTGAACTCGGGTAGTCGTTTGCACGAGAGCACCACCATAGTTACAAGGCCATCCTCGAATTCGGCATACTTCTTGCTGTCACGAATCAGTTCTCTCGTTTTCGGACGTTTTTTCCAAACTTCTAGTTGCAGTCTCAATCTGGATACTAATTTTGCTTGGCCGAAATTTGGGGGATCGGTTTGTTTTTCTCGCGCCCATTGGGGCCTGACTTCAAATTTACTCGTCATCTATCCTAACCTTGAATCACATATTTTTCAGCATCTTTGCAGGAAGATTTTCCCCTTATTCTTGCAGTTCATCCTCAAAGCCTGGGGATTCCAAATTGTCGTTTGGTTGAAATATTGGATAACAGTTACGGATTTTTGCGGCTAACCAAACCGGATTATAGTCACGGGCATACACTTCTTCAACCAAATCCGCCTGGTGACGCCCACCGGGCGATAAGGGCAGCAAACCAGTGCTGATGAAACTAACTTTGCGGAATAAGGTCGAGCCCATCGCCCACACATTCAACACCATGTTCCTGGATGGCAACCAAGTCCAGAATTCCACATTCGTTGTCGTGGAGCGAAGTGGAGCAATCACCCGCCCAGGCTTCCACCAGTTGTTCTGATTCTTCAATCGAACAATCCCTATCTCCGGATATTCAGCAAGAATATCCAAACATTTCTGGATATATGGCTCATGGCAATCCACTACCATATCATCCTCAATCAACATGAGGAACTCGCCCCGGGCACACTGATAAGCATCATTCAGCGCCGCAGCCATGCCTAGATTCTCAGGATGCGCAATGATGGTATCAAAGAAATCAAGCCCGCGAGCATACTCCACTAATTCTTCTCCTGAACCATTATCTACCAGGATCTTTTCCAGCTTGGGATACGTCTCAACCTCGGTAAAGAACGGCACCAGGCTCTCGCACAGGCGTTTGAACTCCGGCAGACGCTTGCACGAGAGTACTACCAAGGTTACCAAACCATCTTCGAATTCGGCGATCTTCTTGCTATCCCGAATCAGCTCCCTCGTTTTCGGCCGCCTGCGCAATACGTCATACTGCAATCGCAATCTTGATACCAGCTTCGCCTGTCCAAAGTTGGGCGGATCAGGTTGTTTCTCTTGCGCCCATTGGGGCCTGACTTCAAATTTGTTCGTCATCAACTTTCGCCTTCATCTGCTTGCTTTCCTAATAAATTTGCAAATGCCTTTCGGTAATTGACCACATTTTTCTCCCAAGTCCAATCCTTGACAATTCGATCTCTAATCTTTGTAGACATTGCTCGATGTTCTTGGGGCGTGAGTCGTTGAATATTTTTTAGCTCTGCAACAATGGTACCAGCTTGTGGATCAACAAAAAAACCATTTACACCATGTTCAATTAATTCTGGCATATTGCCAACACGAGTCGTGATCACAGGCACCCCGCAAGCGGCAGCCTCCAGGGCAGGGTTTGGGGTACCCTCATGCCAACTGGTACACAGGTAATAATCGAGACCTTGATAATACTTGCGCATTTCTTTGGCTGAACGCAACTCCGATTTGAATGCGTTCTTTTGTGGAGCAATCACATCGAACTCGAAATTATTCCCATCCAATTTTCCGCGGACGTCTTCAAAAGTGGAGTAATTTTTCGCAGCTTTTATTTTTCCAACCCATCCCACGCGAATTTGATTGGATGGATATTTCGGTGTATCTATGGGACGAAAGAAATCTGCATCGACACCATTAGGGGCATATATCAAATTATCAATATGTGGCGAAAGAAAGTCGTGCAAAATCCGAGAATTCACCGTCACTAAGCTTATTTTTTGAAGTGTCTCAAGCGCAGTGGCGAAAACTTCACCTGGATCGCTACCAACCTTAATAGTTTGCTGAGGATCCAAGCCCCCACCAATATTATAATGACTGGTAACGCTGGCCATAAAATGATGGAAATCACCATCATTAAAGGAACACCTGCCGGTCCGTAACAAACTCAAAATGATGCGCCAACTCGCAAAATATATTGGCTGATTGCGGAGTTTACCCCGATTCCAGCGTTGAGCAAATTCATCTGCCGATAGGATTCGGAATTGATAATCATCCAGGTAGCGCGATAAAATTTCCTTTCGTTTTTCCTGAATCCAACCCTTTTGGTCAACAACGAAATAGATTAGCGGTTTAGTATTAAATTTGCTCAACATCATTATCTTTTTTTGAAAACCGAATTTACGATTTCGTCACCTGTGATCATCTGGAATCCCACCTTTCCCATCAAGTATTCCAGTGTAGCGAGATCAAAATAATATAGGTGGGCAATTTGAATACCCTCATGGAAATCAGAATCTGGATTTTTTGTTCCCGGAACCTCAATATAGACCACGCCATTTTTCTTCAGAATGCCCCTCATACTTTTCATAAATTCAACTGGATCAGGAATATGTTCCAGCAAATGGCTAAGAATTATTATGTCAGCCTGGATTTCGGCATCTTTTAGAACGTCGAGGCTGCCAAATAGGGTTGGAATGTTCTGCGCATTACTGTAATCAACACATTGTTTATCTAATTCGCACCCCCACACCTGATTGTCTTTCTCCTGGAACGCTTTTAATATCCCACCTGGTCCGCAGCCAACTTCTACAACAGTTTTTTTCTCAGTATCCACACCTGTTTCTAGGAGATACTCTAAGATGCGTTTCCCCCTTCGGTAGCTACGAAAAAAGTATTCTTGACCGATCTTAACGGTTCCTCGATACAGTGTTCGATATAGTTTGCGGTAATCTTCCTGGTAAAACTGCACTAATGCTTCCGCTGTTGGTCTTGGAGACTGAATCCCCAGACCACAGTTGTTACATCGCTTTATGAAAACAGGTATTCCAAAACGATCCTGATCCGCAACCTGTTCAAATTGTTCACCACCACACAAGCATACATCAATAGTTTCAAATGAGTACGTCCCATTCTTGAACCTATTCAAGATTGTCAAACGCTTCCACCGACGAATAAAATTTTGTGTCTTCCGCTTAGCAATCATAAATTTTGACAAAGATCCCAAGCCTGCCTCACTTTTTCGAACGTTCTAAAAACAGTGATTAAAACAATCCGCGTTGATGGATATATCTTGCAAGAAAGAATTCCGAAAACCCCTACTATCCCAAATAGCGTATGCAAAGTCCAATTACAGTAATTCATTGTGCAAAATCATGCCTTATTAATTAAATTAACTGCCGACAACATATTTCGAACGTAACTTCTCACCCGCTTAGGAAAAATATTTTTTATTTTCTTCGCAAATGGTAAGAGATAGTTAACAACGCGCGCCGAATAGAATACCCGATCCAATTTCCAGAATGATACGTGGGTGTTTGTCCAATAAGAATTATGTCTGGCCAATACCCATCTATTCATTGAATGTATATTTATGTTCGGCAATTCTTTGATTACTACCAACCCAGATGCATCAATAATCTCTCGCCATGTAGATTTATTCAACATCCAAGATAACTGCGTGCCCGTCCTATGACGCGCAAATGATTCTTGCATATCCGAATCATATATCTCAAAATAATCATCGAGTACAGGAACACTTACATAAGCCAATCCATCTGGCTTCAAAATATCGTGCGTTTTGCGAAAGGCTTCCACGGGCTGCGGGAAGTGTTCAAAAACGCCAATGCTCAATACATAGTCGAATTTTTCGGCGAATTGATAATCCGAAAACTCGCCCACAATAAACCTAGAACTATTTGTGCGTTGTTTTGCAACCTCAATGCCTTCTTTCGAAAAATCAATCCCCCATAAAGACAAATCCAAACCTCTGAGAAATCCATTGTCCAAAATCTCTTCGATTTTTGCAAGGGTAGCGCCACTCCCACAGCCAATATCGATTAGATTTCCAGAAACAAGTTCCAATCCATAGCATTCATAAATTTTTTGAAGCATTCTCATGGCAAATACAGCTCTACGAAAATTATCCCAACGATAAGGACTACGCTTTAGGTGTCTATCATACCAAGATACAATTTCTAATTCCCATTTGGTATTATTAAATTTTTCATTGGCACTTTCAGGTTTTGATAGATATTCTTCAAAAATTGTTGCTAAGCGTTTTTCAATATTAGTTGACATAAATTCACTCGCTGATATTTGCAAACATTTTCTAACATAATTTTCAATCTATAATCAAATTTGTCAATAATCCTAAACAAGAAATAACACAAAATTCTTATACTATCCCGCATCAGCAAACATGCGGGATTAAGGGTTCCACAAAGCGTTTCCAGGTGATCCCCAAGAACAGCTGACAAATTCAATGATATTGCCGCCATACGCTTTTCTTAGTATATTTAAAAACTTGGAAACTCCTCTATGAGTTGAATTATCAAAATATACTTTGCCTTTTGATGCCACAATCAATGGATAAATAATCGAAAATTCATCCCAAACATGCTGAAATTCATGATTGCTATCCAGAAATGCAAAATCAATATAATCTTTTTGTTCAACGAAATCCGCCAAAAAGCTTATGCTATTCTGATTATTAAAATGTACATACTCACTCAGGCCAGCCCGTTCAACATTTTGTTTTGCCAAATTAATATTTTCATCATCAATATCAACAGTATGTACTATTCCTGGCACATCTAGGTCCTTAAGTGCTTGTGCCATTATGATCGTAGAGATTCCCATATTCGTACCTGTTTCTAAAACAACTACATTGCGACCATCTGTTGGCAAGCTACACAATAGTGAATAATAAAGAAGATTCCATGCTGGATATCCAATAGAAAGACCTGTCTTACCTTTCGCAAAATCAAGATTATCTGTTTCAGCCTCTAATGTCGCAATATACTCATTTGGCAAAAACGAGTAGTCATAGTCAAAAATGCGAAAGTTACGCTTCTTTGGAGGGAAAGAAATATACAAGTCTTGTTTTTTCTTTGCTTGGTAATATATCAAACGGTTTCCAGGATATTTCAGAAATGCCACCCCCGTGAGATAAATACTGCTTGCCAACAACCGCTTCTTGTAGTTTTTTAGTATTTTCACAAGCTGCAATATTACCCTTTTCATTACAGACCTCCAATATTTAATTCCTTTCATTCGATTGAACTTCCAATAGCGATAATTTTTTATCAGATAAGATTGTTTAGACTTCCCCGAAGATTCATCTTCGTCAAACAACGCGCGCCAAAAAACTTTGTATTCGGGTCTGGACAACCTAGCCTTTGATAGTACTTGTAATCGCGATTCGATACCTGTTTTTTTCAATAGATCTTGCCATGAGTGTTTATGTGCTCTCCATTCACCATAAATATGGTCAAAACCTTTTGTTGAATCGTGAAACATATGGCGATCATCAGCTTCAACATATTCTGTCAAGAAATCCGGCTGTAAACCAAGATTATATGCAGCTGGAGCAAGGAAATATTGGTCATTTTTGACACTTGCATACTGATTGTAATAGTGATCTATATAGTGTACCCATAATTCCACAAGATCGTAGAAATGTTGACTTGGAATACTCCAACAGCCTGAATTGAAGAAGAATTTGTCAGGTGGTAGTATTATCTTCTCGCTTTCAAGAAATTCGTAAAAATCTTTTCTATCAGAAATTTTCGCTTCTTCCCGATATATTTTATCAACCCAAAAATGTCCTTCTATCCGCTCTAAAAACCGTTTCATTTCCGAATGAACATATACGTCTACATCAAAGTGCAAAATGTTTTGATATTCGGACATTAATTTCCTTGGGATTTTTTGTAAGGCAAGCGGCTTAAATATCGTTTTGGCAGCGTTTTCCGGAATCTCAACGTCCACACGGTAACACCAAATGTCAGGAAATAAGTTACTAACAATATTTTCTTCTTGCTTTGACGATACGACAATACCAATGTCCCCGTCCCAATCCCCGTTTTCAATTAAAGAAAGAATGGATGCACACGCCCACCGAACATACACCATTCCCGTAGCACAGTAAAGCAGAAAAAAATTATTCTCGTTTTGGGCCATATTTTCTTCCAAATTGAACTAAATCAAAAATCTATTTTGGCCGACAAATCATGCGAGGATCAGAATGATTGAATAAGAAAATAGATCTAACTCATTCTTGATGAACAATACTCTCAAATAATCCGTCATTGCTATATTCCTTCGTCACGGCAATGATTACTTCGGTACTAATTAGATCTGGATCGAGACTACTAAACATATGGTAAACAGATAAATCATCACCCAATCGATAAATTTCAAAATCATAATCCAATAATATTTTTATGATAGCCTCTGAATCACTAAATTGCTCTGGAAATTGTTTGTGATGCAACTCACAGAGAATCACCTTCAGTCCTGCATCAGCTAAAACATTTCGGGCGCCTTCCAGTACCGCTCTTTCAAAACCTTCAACATCTATTTTTATCATATCCATTCGTGGATATTCATCAAGGAATGAATCAAGTGTTGATACCGGGACTTTGATAGAGTCTGCCTCAACATCTATGTTTGGAATCAAAGAATGTTCACCTGAATACCTCGATAACCATAAATCGGCTTCCCCTTCATCATTGCCAAGAGCTATCTGGAACGCGCTAACATTTGTACAGCCATTCAAATGCAAGTTCCTATTGAGCCAATGGAAATTCTCGGGATCTGGTTCAATTGCCAAAACTCTTCCAAACCTGCCCACCTTACTTGCCGCAAGCACTGCATATATGCCTGCATGGCTACCAATATCAACAACTGTCCACCCTTCCTTCGCAATCTGACCGAAAAAATCAAGGCTAAATTGATCACGAGCTCCTCCGAACTGGGAAGTTAAATACCAGGTGCGATGCTGCTGCATCTTCTTTGGATTAATAATGAGTTTATGTCCCGTCATTCCAAGTACGATTTCTCCAGCTGGAATTAGCTTACTCAGAAGGCCGCTTCTCCAGAGAGTTTTTCGACGCAAGGCCGGGATACGGTAAAGAAATTGACAAATTGCCCTTTGGGCAACAACTAAAGTGACTTTGAAAAAATTCATCGTATTCCCTTAAACGAAATCACCTTGATCAGGACAACCTACTATCAGCCATTCGTATCAAATGAAGGCATCAGGACGCATTATTTGGTCGATATCCTATACAGGGATTCTTTGAATTGTCTCTGGAAGACTGGAGGTTAAAGTATGGAAATTATGAAAAACTTGCAAAATTGGGGGAAGCTTTGGCCTACTATGAACAAAACCAAAAAGCGTTGTCAAACCATTGAATGGCATCGGTGGTGGTAAAGTGGCCTTCCTCTATTAATTGTTGTACCAAAGGATAGCTAAGCAGTTTTTCGCGCTCAATCACTTGTTGGGTAAAAACTGGAACACAATAATCGCCGCCCCTTTGTTTATCTGCAATATGGGAGAGTACACCCATGCGATGATTGCCGTCAGTGTAGACAAAGACATCACCAAATTCTGGATGCACCAGGCGAAAGCCGGGAATTGCTGTTCCCCTTTCATCAAATCCAGACTCCAACATCGAAGAGATTAACGCCAAAAACTTGGCATACGTTACTGGGAAAGCCTTCAACCTATTCTTGATCTCTTTATCGTCAGCAGTTTTGGGTTTCACACTCCAGGGAACAATCCAGTACTTGGGAGGCTGATCCAATCCATCAGGCAAATGAGCCACCCCAGGGGTAAGCCAATTTTCCTGTGCGGTACGCAGTCGATAATATCGGGTTTGAGCAATATCAAATTCATCCCGCCCCTTTTCTTCTACTACATCAACCACTTCTCGCTCAGCGTTCATGTGGGCTGGCAGAAAATACTTACTCACCATCCGGTCAATAGGAAATGTTTCAGCTTCACGAGGTGTGTTCGATCGAGCTAAGATAATCAACCCGCGCGGGTGATCATAAGTTGTTTCTTTTACAATGGTCAATCCCGCAGCATTGATGATAGCCATCAAAGATTCGCGTCCCTTTCCGCGCCCTTCATCTTCGAGTTGGTTGGCCTGGAAGAGCAGATATTCCGCAGCGCGCGCCAGGCTAAGCAGCGTATTTACCTGCAATTCGAAGACCTCTCCTTCCGAGAGATGAACATAATCATCCGATTTTCCGATATGGTAGATTACATTCAAAAGAAAGGCCAAATCAAACTTACCAAAAGCGCTCTCATAATCGAAATCTTCCATTGCCCCTTGGAAAATTCGCACAGGATGGTAGCTATTCTTCAACCTGGAAAATGTCCGCGCTACAAATCGAGCTTGTTTATAATAGCGATCGTCCTTTTCGATGCCGATGGCCTCACGTGCACCCTGACGGACACATTCATTCAAGAATAGCCCGGCGTTACAACCAACTTCCAGGATACGCTTACCCGCAAGATCAAATGGCAAATTAGGCTCGATGAATGACTTCCATTTTTGGATGCCGCGATCAAGGGAGCTGGTTGTATAACGCGCGCCGCTTTTGGTAACAGCTACAGTCTCCAAACCATGCCCAAAAGATATCGGTTGATACCAGGGAGAAAGACGGTTAATTTCTGATCGCAACTCTCGGCGCAATCCAAAATGTCTACTCTCGTTCGAGATTTTATTTTTTATGTTTTCAAGCTTTTTGAGTATTCTATTCATCTACAATTCTACGTTATTCGATACATTTTTCGTATTCATCCAGCTAAATGCGACTTTATGAACTCTATCCAGTCAGGTGCCCTTTTCTCCCATGACCATTTTTCTTCAACAATCTTGTGATTATTTGCTCCCATTTCGATCACTTTATCCCGGTTTGCGAGGAAGAATTCCAGTTTTTCTCGCATTGCTTTGACGTTGCGATCCACTAGAAACCCATTTTCTCCATCCACAAGTAGATCTTCCGACCCACCGACACGCGTAGAGATCACTGGCCGACCGCATGCCGAAGCTTCCAAGACACTTAACGAGAATCCCTCTGAGCTAGATGCACACAGGTAAACATCAATTTCATTATAGAACTGGGGCATCTGATCCAAGGGCACATATTGTCCATCCTGAGGCATTGCCAGCTTCAGTTCAATTCCCGGCATATTACAGGCTGGCTCAATAAATTTGCTGATTCCTTTGCGCCAGTCATGTTTTTTGTTCCCGGAAAAACCCACTCTCAGGGGACCCTCTTTACGAATTGGTTTCTCAGGTTTAAATAACTCTACATCTGCGCCATTTGGCGTATATTGCACGTCCCTCACTCCAGCTTGTTTGAATATTTCAAATAATCGCCAACTAACAGCGTTCACACCTTTGCAGCGGTTCAAATAGCGCACCAAACTCTTGGGTGGAGGCACATTCAAATCAGGTTGAGAAAGCCTTTCATCCCAGGCATGATGAGAATGAATACCGGTTACTACAATCTTGGTATCAAGTTTCGGGAAGCGCTCTACCATCCTGCGTTTTTCAAATAGTGGGATGTAGCGAGCCACACTGCTTGGACGCAGTTCTCCCATCAACTGCCAACCTAATATGAAAACAAGATCATACCCCACAATGGCTTCTTCAATGGGCTGTTTTCCACCTTTGATGAAAGCAACTCCAAAAGATAAATCGGGATCATTGTTATATCGAATTAGTGCCTGAGCTATGGCATCATAAGCCCAATGAGGGCGATCACAAACAAGCAGAATTCGAGTAATTGAGGTTGATTTCATAGTATTCAACTAATTTTTATTGTTTGATTTATTGGTTGGTAGTGCTGCTCGTACGATGTTGGTGTTATGATTCCGAATGGATCTAACCCTCTTTCAACCATATATTGGGAAATCTCATCAAGGAAACGGTTGGTCACTTTTTCACGCCTAAGAAACTCTGCATCATCCCTATATTCGTCTTTCTGATTTTCCTTGCCGTAGAAATGTGTTTGTCGCTCAGGAGTTAGAACTTTGCTGTAACCATCCAAACCCGCAACGAATATTTGTACAGCGCCCATCACCACTGCCAGGCCAATCGAAAGCACTGACACCGACTGACAGCCAGCCATGATCACACCTTCCTGGATATCAAAGCATCTTGCATCATCCTTATGGTACATGATTTCCTCGTAGGCACCTTGATAATACTCACGGATAAACCACTTTGCCATATAGGGTGATATTAGCACCTTGCTCTTCTCGGAATCAACCCTATGGGCGTATTTCAGAAAGCGAGCCCGATTTGTGAAGGCATGGTAATCAGGGTAAATAAATTCGGTGACATTATTGGCGCCGATGACAATGGGGTTCTGATTATCGATAAAATCAAAGATCTGCTGGCGATGATCTAACAAAGATGGCCCCAAGCCCAAGACAAGAAATGTCGCCCCTGAATGACGATTGTAGTAAGTGGGCGTTGATAGCGTGGGGACTGTTCGCTTACTTCGCTCATCTCTTTTTTTCCTAAAATTTCTTATCTTTACTAAACGGGAAATCAATTGATCGAAAGCACCCATTATTTTTTATCCATATAGGAGTCAAGATAGGGGTCATCATGCATCAGTTGTTCAACTAACTCCAAATCTGCCGGAGTATCAACCGCATGAGTTTGATTTTCGATCTCGACCAATTTCACATCAAGCCCATGCTCAAGGATGCGTAACATATCGATCGACTCTGCTTGCTCCAGTGGTGTAGGTGGTAGATTAGTGTACTCAAAAAGAAAATCACGCCGGAAGGGAATGATACATACTTGTTTATAAACGGGGATATTTTCGAAGCCAAACTTACGCCGGGTAGGAATTGGCTCTCGCGAGAAATAGAGCGCATTGCCACGCTGATCCATGACCGTTTTAATCGTATTGGGATTATCCTGGTCGGCTTCGGTTTCGACGCGCTTCGCCAGGTTGACGCACTGAACGGCGGAGTCGGTAACAAACGGCTCGATAGCCATTGCGATCATCTCCGGGGTGGTCATCGGTTCATCACCCTGGATCATGACAACGATATCACAACCCATATCCTGAACAGCCTCAGCCACACGGTCACTGGCGCGTTCGTGTTCGTGCGAAGTCATGATAACTTTCCCACCAAAAGCCTCTACCGCTAAACGAATCTCTTCATCTGGTGTAGCTACAAAGACAGAACCTAATTGCTCACACAAAGCTGCGCGCCGATAAACATGTTCAATCATGGATATCCCCAAAATTGACGCCAGTGGTTTCCCAGGGAAACGGGACGAGCCCATGCGGGCGGGAATAATGCAAATATTTTTCAATTCTTCCTCCGAGACTTTTTCATCCAAATCTGCATTTTCAATAATTGCATCATTGCGATGGTTATCCCTATTAATCGTATTGCAGTCCAAAAAGTATTTTCCGTATACGATTTTTACGATTGGTATTCAAAGGATCAAAATAACGCGCCTGAATTGAAATTGGAAGGCCGGTCTTCAATTTTGCGCCGGGAAATTTTCGTTTCGCATATTTATCTATAAATTTACGACTTAATAGTCGAATATTCGGCACAGCCCCACCTTTTTTATCCATCATAGGCCCAACTTTCGACAAAATTTGTTGAGAATCATTTTCGTTATCAGTCTTCTTGGGTAATGCCGCAGCAAAACTATCAGCAAACTCATTCCAATTCAATAAATATAGAATTCGTAGAAATTCTGAAGCATCATTGGTGGGGAAT
>CAZLNX010000003.1:0-512 GCA_964560795.1 uncultured Anaerolineales bacterium
TCAATGCGCCTGTTTTGCCCAGATTCTGCTTCGAGAGAAACAGCCAATCTATCACCCCAGAACGATGCTGCTCGGACAGATATTCTCTCAACTCATCACAACTGCCGTTGTCAAATACCAGCACATCAATATCTTCGTTGACAGTTCGGCGCAGACTTTGGAGATGCACGTCAATGACATCAATACTTTCCTTGAAGTATCCATCCAGGAAAGGAGCAAAGGTAATCGAAGCCACTCCGATTCGCTGGGCAGAATAAGCTGGAGATTTTTTCTTTACAGGGTTTGAACCAATACGCATGATTTGATCTAGTCAGTCGATGTACTCTACGATTTATTACGAATCGTAGTAAATTTGAAAAACCTTATTGTAAAAATACAGCAGCAGTTTTTTTATTGGCGGCCAACCCCACATGGAAATGCGAGACTTCCGTTTGATATCACTATGGGATAGGATATTCTCTTGTTTTGGAACTACATTGCCCATGTGTACAACCAATGGGTCACTGATCATC
>CAZLNX010000003.1:553-51829 GCA_964560795.1 uncultured Anaerolineales bacterium
AGTTCTCACCTGCCCCATAGGTTTATCCATATCAAAGGGGAGCAAGGATTCAAGCTCCTTTTTGGGGGCAACAAATTGAAAATGAGCAGCCCCTGCATAGGCGGTCAGTTCATCGTAGGTTATTCGATAGTCGTAACTGGATTGAAACCATTCTTGGGTCTGTTCTACCGAAACGCCGCAACTCAAAGAATGTTCGCTAAACACATCCCAGGAAAGAAATCGTCCTCGGTCTACAATCGCATCATTATTCTGTTCAGCCCATTGCAGAGTTTCAGAAAAATATTTTTCATTGCTGCGTAAGGGGCGGCCAGTCACCATTCCTGCGTTTGGGAAACCTTCCAAAATCTCCAAAGATCGTGAGAGCCAGCCTTCACGAAATAGGATATCACTGTCAGCATAGGCAACGATCTCTCCAGGTGCAGCACCAAACACAAAATTCCAGGCGCCACCCTTTCCCAAGTTACGCTCAGATAAGGTTAGATATTGGATGTTGCCTTTCTCGTACTCATCCTGGAGAAACGACTGCGTTTCTTCTCCACTGCCATTATCGAAAACCAGCAGATCGTATGGTTCAGACGTGTTTTCTCTCAGACTACGTAGGCTGAGCGTAAGCACATCCAAACTCTGCGCGTAATATCCACTCAAAAAAGGGATATAGGTAACAATCGCTACCGTTACTCTTTTCGGTTTCGATACTTGCTGCAGGGATTTTGCAGGATTCTGACCAACACGCATAGAATTTAAAAATTACTTGATTGGCACCCAAGCATTTTGCGGAGATAGTTTTTGCAAAATGCGCCGCCAGAGCATCCCCAGACGCCGTTTCAAGGCCACGTTGCGCTCTGGTCGAACTTCATATTCTTTTACCCCTTCATCCTGAGGCTGTACCAGGGCTGTCAGATAAAGTGGCAATATCTTCGATCGAGGATGACCATGCTTCTTTAGGGCAACAACCTGAAAACCAGCTTTGCTCAAAATTTGCCTCAGCGTGTGCTCGCTGAAACTGGTCATATGGGCAATCTCGAAACTGTCATGGGAGTAGAGATTCGGCACCTCGATCAGAAGCCACCCCGAGGGAGTCAGGTAATCCTTCCTCAATTCCGCTAGATATGCTACGGGATCAGGCAAATGCTCCAAAACATGGGCCATACTGATTAGATCAAAACCAGATTCTGACAGATCAGTGATATCCTCATACACCGTGATGCCTTGTTTTTGAGCATACTTTCGATAGGCATCCCCTGGCTCCACACCGATGACGTCGCATGCAAAGTGATCTCGGAAGCGCTGCAACAGAATACCGCTTGAGCAGCCAATATCCAGGTAGCTCTTCGGGTTGACTTTGTTTTTTGACAATATCGCTAACAACGAATCTGCACGTCCATTTTGCACGAAGAGATCTTTCTTTGTAGGCCCTTCTTCGCCCTGGTATACCTGGCGATACTCACGAGCATAGAAATCATCTAACTCGTCTGGCGTCATTCGTGGAGATTGGAATACCAACCCGCAGTTCTCGCAGAGACGGTTTACGACCTGATCACCGCGAAACTGGCGCTGGTCTAAGAGGAAGTTTTTCTCACTTTGACAAAGTGGGCACTTCTTGATTTCGAGAGACATTGTACACCTTAGGTTTATACGAGCTTTTTTCTCAGACGACGCAATTGGCGAGTCACCAACCAACGTAAACCACGTTGCTCTGGAGAATAAACCAACCGTTCAAGTTTGCGCATAAAACGCGCTGGATGAAATCGCACTGGTCGAATTCGTCCACTAATGAATTCATGACTGGCATCCAATGTCATATACATATTTTGCATGCCGCCTCCCAATGCAGCATTGATTTTCGTCTCTTCGAGATCATAATGCATCTGGCCACCTGGAAGATGGGAATAATCATGGTTCTGGTGAACAACCATTAGGGAGTCAGATGCATCTACCACGGGCCATTTTTGCTGCAATCCCTGGTAGATCATCCAGTTATCCCAACCAGCCCGTCCAATGGCGAAATCAGGAATATCCGTGAATATAGTACGGGGGAAGATGAAGTAGTCACTCCCCCCAGGGGCATGCAATTCGCCATTGGTATCAACATAATTCCAGAGCCTAGTTACCCAGTTACTGTCAAACGATAACTGCTCTTTTAAATCCAAATCCCAACGCCGTCCTACGATCAGGAATTTTTTTGCCTGTTCGACAGCCTTGCGGGCAACAGCCACAAATTCAGGCATTAATAGCATATCGGCATTGACATATGCCAAAACAGGGGCATCACTCGAATCGCGAGCCAAGCTAAATATGGAGCTTACTAGCGGTGTCCCCCACTTATTTCTGGCAACATCTGGCAGATGCTTCACGCCAAATTCCTCAGCAACTTCTACTAGCCCATCCTCTTCACCAATCAATATCACATCAACAACATCACTCAAATGCTGCCATGATTGAATGGCATTTCGCTGAATTATGTTGATATGAGGGTCCGTAAAGGGTTTTGGGGCGGTAAAGATTGTCAGAAAGGACATAGTTCAGGATTGGCGGTTATCTACATCTAGGTGGGTTTTATGTTGGATATCAGCATTGATCTGCATGATTTCAGGTTCACTTTCTAGGAGGGTCAAAACATCCAACCAGGTGAATTGATCATGGGGGAGGCGTGATGCTACTTCCCGAACAAATTCTAAATCTTCAGGTGTATCGACAGTCCAGCGATGGTGACCCAGTTCATCATGATGGTGCAGCAAAGCAACCTTAAATCCATTTGGTGATTCAGATTCTGCAAAGGGAACTTTGTCCGATGAGAACTGTAAATCTTCAACAGGCGCACCTTCATAGAAATATGGCGTGACGTGTTCCCGCTGGTGCAGTTCTTTGGCTTGCTCCCATGCCTGCTCCAATGCAGTAAAGGTGAATACTTCGGTGTCCAATCCGATGGGGTAGGATCGCCACCAGGGTTTCGGAAGACGGTTGGTCACAAATTGAAAACTGGCAATTGGCAATTGTGAATTGTCAACTGGAGAATTCACCTCATGATTATTTATGAATAACGTCCGAACGGTTTGATCTACAAGATCGGGGTCTATCAAAGGACAATCCGCTGTGATGCGGACGATTACATCAGTGTCGTGATCTTTGGCTGCCTGATAGTAGCGATCGAGCACATCGTGAACACTACCGCGCGAATAAGCGAAATTTTGGGAACGACAGAAATCCACAACGGGATCATCAGATGGGTTAGTCGTGGTCGCAACAACCACCTGGCTGATTGTCTTCGCCCGTTTGGTTCTCTCGACAACCCATTGAAGCATTGGACGCTCGGCAATATCCAGGAGTACTTTACCCGGAAGACGAGATGCGCTCATTCGAGCCTGTATGATGGCTACAATTTTCATTCAGTTTGCGCCTCACTTGGAACAGGCAATGCTTCTATAAAGCCCTTTTCACGAAATTTTTCCACGTAATTGCGCACAGTCCAATAATCTAAGCCCACATTCTCGGCAATATCAAAAATGCTGTGCTGGCCTTCGAAGCTCATCATGATTTTTTCAAATGAGCGGTTTAGAATGAAATTATCTCGCCAATCGACCCAAAGACCATACCCTGACAAGAAAAGCGGGCCGCGAAATTTTCGTTTTGGAATGTAATTCGTCCCAAATATTCGCACGATTTCCTCGACTACATCCGCTGCATCTTGAAGCATATCTTCATGGATGATATCTGGGTTATCATCAGTGGTGTGATACTCATCGTAAGGCCAGCGATTGATCGAAATACACGGCACATTGACTCCCGGGCCGTTGATGACGCGTTCATCATTGGGCGGGAAGTCAGCGAAGTTGCGCTCCACATGATCTCTTCCACGCAAAACGTATTTTGTGATTCGATCTAGCAGGTGGTCATGTTGGCGGGTGTGATGCCAGGCAATAGTATTATCATTGCCAGTCATCTCTAAGAAAATTCCGCCCTTCATATGGGGAATCAATTCTTCGTTGTGAGCTAGGTAGGCAATCGTTCCGATTGTTTCAGGGCCAAACCAGAAGCGCACACTCATCGAACCGAGAGGTAGGGGCTTTTCTGCCAGGCGCCGGGCCACTTCGACCGCAGTAACCACACCGGCAGTATCGTCATTGGCTTGCATGGGATGACAAATATGCGATGAAATCAACAATTCACCAACCTCGGGAACACTGCCACCCTGGGGATGCTGCACCCCTACTCCTACGGAAAATCCACCATCTTTGGGATCAGTGAGAAACTCCGAGCGTATCACTGCTCGATAGCGGGCATCCCGCGAAAGTTCATCAAAAACATTCTTTGCAAGACAGAAACCCCAATCTCGTTGATAGTAACTGAAATGCCAAGGGATAGCCCACGGGCGTTCCTCGTTATAGAAAAGATGCGGCTCTAATTCATCCCAGGTGAGCATTTTATCAATAGGTAGTGAATACGAAACAATGTGAAGGGGATTTTCAGCAAAATCAACCACTCGCTCTCCGGATTCTGTTTCCAGATAGGCTTCATGCACCACATAGCGCTCAGGGACCTGCCACGTCCAAATCATATCACCCGGTTTGTAGGTTTCGATGGAGAAATTAGCCGAGGCTGGCAAGGCATCGCCTACGATGTGCAATGCTTTATCCAAGCCTTCCGAGGCCAACGTTCGGTGAAGAGGATAGATTTTTTCGAGGAGTGGCTTTAGTTGCATAACGCTAGTTGCTTTTCATTCACCCTTGACTTCATATAGCAATCGAGGGTCCTTTCTCATTTCTCTGACAGTAAACTCATAGACCTCATTGGCTTTCATCAGCTTGACATCAGCTTCACCAATCTTCCGGCCTTGGATGACACCATTTTGCTCAGCCAAATTGCCCATAGGATCGACCATGGTCTCCACACCCTTTTCTATATCACGTACCAACATCTGAAATGAGTCTTCTCTGGTATTGCCATTTTCATCGGTGACCATACCCGTAAAGGTCTTCAAATAGCGATAATCTACACCTTCGAGTTCCTCTACGTGGTGGAAAAAGGTCATACTATCGTTATAACTCAGGCCAATGACCATGATCTTGCCATCCAATTCACGCAATTTACCGAAAACCGAATTGCGTTCATAGCTGCTCTTATAACGGTTCTTAGTCAGGAATTCAGCATACTTACCAATAATTGAAAACGAGTATATGGGGTGGAAAACTCGCCGACTGCGAGGATCTTTGCGCACCAACTCAGTGATGATCCCCATGTGCGATGGTGTTTCGTTCACGTCCCAAGGCTCGCCTTTGCAAAAATCAAAGTTAAAGGCAGGCATGATCAATGTGCCTTCATTACCGAGAACTTCCAGCAAGGCATCAATGATGGTTTGCGGTCCACCATCCACACCGCCGAAGGATTTATATGAGCTGTGAACCAATAAAACATCGCCAGCCTCAACACCAAGGATTTGAAATTCTTTTACAAGCTCTTCGAAAGTAAGCATAGCTCTTCTCCAGGAATACTAATTCTGCTTGCTACCTGTGTAGACAAATCCCTTCTTGATCATTTTGATATGAGTACCTTTATCTATGCCAATTTCCTTGCCGCACAAGCACAAAATCTTATCACCCTGGCGCTGATATTCATATTCTCGATCAATGCGACCCTTATAACAACGCAACACTTCACCCTTGCCAATCTTCTCATATTTCCACAATTTGCGTTTGCAGGCGGCGCACTTGATGGTTAGCATGGTTCAAAACTGGAGATTGGAGAATAGAGATTGGATTTCGCAATTGATTTCAGCATTCATTCATCATTTGAACGCTAGGACGCCAAAAGCACCCGGCCGAGGCACAACTTTGGAGAAACCAGCTTTCTTCAAGCGTTGAACTACGCCTCTAGTCACTCGTCCGCCGGATTTGCTCTCTGGGTTGCCAATATAGTGGAACATCCTACCGTTAGGGTTCAACACTCTGTATGTTTGCTGATAGAACGCCAGCGAATACAACTCTCCAGCCAGACTGAACATCGGCGGGTCATGGATGATTCCATTGAAGGATTCATCCTTAAACGTTTCAATCTCGTCGTTGCTATCACCGATGACCTGTGTGATCTTGGGGTTGTCGAACAGCACTCGAGACCAGGGATTGCGCCTGGCAATCGTCTGGGCAGCCGGATCGAGTTCTACCGTTGTGACGCGACTTGCCCTTTCAGCAGCCATAATGGCGGTATACCCTAACCCAGTGGTTGTGTCCAGGATATGTCCAGAAATCCGTCCGAACGCTTTGATTTTGCTTTGGGTATCTCGCCAGGGGTCAGTCCCTTTGATGCGATGCATGGGGATGCCGGATACCAGCATCGTTGGAGCTGACTCCGTGGGGAAAAGTGTATATACTCGCTCAAAGGTTTCAGAGAAGGCCTGAATAATCGTAGCGCTCCCATCTTCAAGGATGAAGCAGTTATTCTCATTTTCGGCAATATCGACAACGATTTCCCAAGAGAGTTTTTCACCATTTGGGAAAGTCACACCCCTATCATTCAGATCTGCTACGATCTTCGTTAAGCCTAAATCGGGGGAAATCTGAACTGTAGATTCTCTCCCCTTGGTATCAACAAGTTGAATTGCTTGATAATGAGATAGAACGATTTTCGCTGGCATCAGCTCAGAGCGATCCGATAGGCTTCGAATAATTTGGGGAAGTTCTTTTCCCAGTTGGCGCGTGATTCTGCTAATTGACGAGCTGCCTGCCCCATGGCGGGCAACTGTTCCCGCTGATCAACAGCCCGAAGGATTCCTTCGACGAGAGAATCCACATTCCCATCACGAAACAACCAACCCACTTCCCCCTGAGAAGTGATCCATTCCTGATTCCCTGGGATATCTGTCAACAAGACAGGTGTTCCGCAGCCCAAGGACTCCAGCAATGATATTGATGTGCCGTCGCTATGCGACGTGCTGATATACAAATCTGCAGCGCGATAGAAATTTGGCAAATCTTTCTGGTTGATTTGCCCTGGAAAATGCACCCTATCCAGCACATCTGCCTGCATGAAAATCTGCCGGATTTTTGGAGCAAGAGGACCATTCCCCAACATCAACAGTCGTAATTCAGGGCGCTGTCGGGCTGTCCTGACAAAGGCACGCGCCAGGTCATCGACACCGTAGATTGGAGCCCATCCCCGGGTGGACAATAACACAAAGGTTTCATCCCCCCAGCCCAGACGTTCACGTAAACCGCCGTCATCTCCAGGGGAATACTTATCGATATTGGCTCCCCAAGGAAAAGTCACAATGCTGTCAGATGCCATGCCATACTCAACAGCGAGGTTTCGGATGGTATCACAATCCCCTACCAGGGCATCACTCCTTCGAAGGGTGTACCGTGTTGCCCATTTCCACCAACGGTTCCGATTCACGTCCATCAGTAAGTCATACCCCCAAGACATACTCACCAGAGGGCGAAATCCCGCTAACGCTGTCAGGAAAGCAGAGCGCTGCAAAGGGCCAGCCTGAACCAAATCTGGCTTGAATTCGCGAATAACTTTTCGCAAACCTACCAACAAATTCAAGCCGTGATGCAGCTTTGCCGGTGACTGCCCCCCCACCCAAGGGATCAACTCAATTTCAGTGGGTAAGGGCCTATCATCGAGATCGTGTCCCCGCTTCTCCAGGCGGAGATATCCAATCTGATGCTCTGTTTTAGCCAGTACAGAGAGATAGCGATGATCGTGAGTTGTGTAGTCCCGAGAAAAGTAGAGAATACGCATATTCGTGTCGAGTAAAAATGTGGTGTGCAGCGAACGCTTCCCGCTACACGCTCACCGCTCTACGTTCCTACATTCTCCCAACGCAAATCCATCCCATACGGCATGTCGACAAGGGCTTTCTTACCAACGAGATCATCCAACTCCCAGGGCATTATGGCACCAGTGGCTGCAGGGCGTAGAGGCTCGACCATGTCAGCAGTGAAAGTCTCTCCAGCCTTAATATCTCGGGCAGCACGCAAGCAGCGACGTTGGAGTACATACGTTTCCTGCTCGCTGCCGGTGACAAATTTATCGTACGATCCTAAAGATCGCTCCAGGGTACAGACTTGATGAACCATTTCAGCCCAGTTCTCTGGATTCATAGCAAATTTGTGATCGGGGCCTTCGCGGTCATTGCTGTCGGTGAAATGGCGCTCAATGACGCGCGCACCCAAAGCCACTGCACCTACAATCGGCGCCGGACTGTGGGTGTGATCGGAGAGACCTAACACTACATCAGGGAACATGGCTGCATAAGTTTTGAGCACATTAATATTCAGATGATCGTAATTCGAGTCTGCGGCTGTGTAATTTGTGTTGCACTGGAAGAGCACAATCTGGTCATTGACAGCTTGTACAGCCCGCATAGCTCGGACGACATCACCAATATCCGCGGCGCCTGTCGCCATCAAAAATGGCTTGCCAGTTTTGGCCATTCGCACTAGCGCATCTGGCCAAGACATCAAGCCAGAGCCTGCTTTGAATGCTGGGACGTAAGGATCGAGCATCTCGATGGCTTCATAATCATATGGAGATGAGTAGTAATGAATACCAACTTTGTCGCATTCCTCTTTGAGAATTGGCGTCCACTCGAAAGGCACTGAAGCATCGTCATATACATCGAAGACCGTTTTGCTCCATTCTGCCTGATGTGATTGCTGCCCGCCCAGCGCTTTGAAGCCATAATCTGAAACGATATTGGGGGCGCGGAAATTTTGAAATTTGGCAGCCTCAGCACCGGCTTCCTTTGCCAACCTGATAAGCATTTTGGCGCGTTCAAGATCACCATCATGATTAGCCGCGATATCCGCAATAAAATATGTCGGGTGATTCAGGCCAACTTTTCGGTCGGCAATAGTGATTTCAGGAGAAGGGATTTTCATAGCAGCACCTCTGTCTTCGAATATGGAACCGATTCTGAACTAGTCTCTTGTCTTAGCTATCAATACACAACGACTGAACAATCTGTGGATAACCCTGTTGATAAAGTGTATAAAACCGATCAATGGCTGGGGATATTCCAGGAGGAATTTCGCCTAAGTCGTGGATAAGTTTGTCAACTTTTAGGGTAAGCTGTGGAGAACGAACGGCTTTGAGTCCCGATTGGGTCACTGAAATTGGCGTAATGAGGTTAGTATCAAACCCAAATCTATTAGCAATCGCAACCCCGAATTCATATTTGTTGATGCTTTCACTGCTGACTACATGATAAAGCCCACTGAGACCTTTATCCAGCATGTTGAAAAACAGTACAGCTAGATCATTCACTAGAACAGGACAGAAATATACGTCTGTGAAACCCCTGATCTGGTTTCCCGCGTTCAAATTATTGAAAAAGAACTCTGCTAAGCTGCGCCTACCCGTGGGACTCCACCCGAAAATATTGATGCGTGCCACAATTGCATCAGACGCCTCCTCCAAGACAGCATTTTCACCATCAAGTTTTGTTTGCGCGTACACATTGACAGGATTTGGCGGGTCACTCTCCGTGTATTCACCTTGATGTCCATCAAAGACTGCATCGGTAGATACATGTAACAGGCGCGCTCCGCCCCTGGCGACAAGCTGAGCCAGTTTTCGAGGCAATTCTGTATTCAATTCCCGGGCATTCTCGGGATCATGTTCGCACGCATCCACATTAGCCTGAGCAGCACAATGGATCACCCAATCAGGCTGAGTATCGTCAAGGATACGCTCCACCACGCCCGGATCTAACAAGTCGGCCACAACTGGAGTGAAGGCCTCTGTTTTCTGAGGGCAACTTCTATCGACCCCGAAAACAGTGTGGGCACTGGCAGCTTCTAAAGCTAAATTGCTCCCCAACAAGCCACCCGTACCAGTAATGAGTATTCGCATTATCTTTACCCTGTATTCCCTGCTTACCTTCGTCCGCGAGTAAACAGAGAATACAAAGCAAACATTGTTAGGTTAGTTTTCCCTGTGCGAATGCGTCTTCAAAAGGTTTAACAATCTCGCGAATCTGATCAATGTCAAGCCATTCCGGGTTTTCTGCACTGGAATAGCGGAAGCCATCAGGAACAGGTTGTCCCTTATCCTTCCACCCCCCACCGAACCAGAAAGCTTCAACGGGTTGAACAACAAACATATCATCCAACTCAATGGTGGAGCGAGACTCATCCCGGGAGATCATCATCTCATGTAGCTTTTCACCAGGGCGAATTCCTATAATTTCTAACTCCGAATTAGGAGCTATTGCATTCGCCAAGTCAACTACTTTCATACTTGGAATCTTGGGAACAAAAACTTCTCCACCTTGCATGTTTTCGATATTTCGAATGACAAATCGAACACCCTGCTCAAGGGAAAGCCAGAAACGCGTCATGCGTTCATCCGTTATCGTCAGCTTGCCGTTAGCTCGTTGGCGAAGGAATACAGGTACCACGCTTCCTCTGCTACCAACCACATTACCGTAGCGCACACAACTCAAACGTGTTTCATACTTGCCCGCGTATGCATTGCTTTGGATGACCAGTTTTTCCGCGGAGAGTTTCGTAGCACCATACAAATTAACTGGGTTTACAGCCTTATCGGTGCTCAATGCCATAACTTTCTTGACACCAGTATCCAGGGCAGCATCGACCACATTGCTGCTTCCAAGAATATTCGTCTTGACAGCTTCCATGGGGTTATACTCACACGCTGGAACCTGCTTCAGAGCAGCTGCATGAACCACAATATCCACAGATTGCATCGCCCTTTTCAAACGATCCAAATCACGCACATCGCCAATAAAATACCGCAAATTGGGATGGTCAAAACCGGCAACTCGCATTTCATGCTGTTTCAATTCATCGCGGCTAAATACGATCACCTTAGCTGGCTGAAATTCTTCCAGCATAATCTTTGTAAATGCTTTTCCAAAGGAACCAGTTCCTCCGGTGATTAGAACGACTTTATCTTTCCAGTTCATAGTTAACTCCATGAGTATTAATTAGAGAAAATATTTCTAGGGTTTTCGGATTACAAATAAGGGATATTGACCGTGTTCGCCAAAGAAATGTGGAAATAGTTCTTCAAGCCTAAACAATATCCGCAATAACAGCCGTCCTCCAAATCCTTCATGAATGAATGTGCGTAGGTGTTTGACACTTACGCCCCGCCAAACATAAATTTCAAAAGGCATCAATGGGGATAGCTGTCCTTTCAACCAATCCGCACCATACTTACGCACAAAGGTGCTTTTCGCTTTGTTTTCGTCTCCAGCTTTCTTCGGTTTCGCCGGGTGTACAGGCGGTGCAATCCCAAATATCCTGCGTAGAATTCCAATAAAACGATTTGTCCAACGCATCGGGGTAACGAGTAATCGAGGAATTAAAGCATCACCCCAGCCGTTTACCACAACCGCACTAGACTTCTCAGCTAATACCCGAAACAACTCCTGGTAAGCTGGGATATGTTCATCAGAAGGCAAATGATGGATCGTATGTAATGACACAACCCCCTCAAAAACACCCGGTTTGAACGGGAGGTTAGCGACATCCGCAACAACACATAATCCGTGCTCACTAGTTCGTTTGTAAGCATCTTTCAAGGCAACATGAGAGATATCCGCACACACACGGAAATCGTACCCTTTGGAGTATTCCAGATATTCTGGATATTGGATTGGGCCACTGCCAGCATCTAATAAGTATTTCCCTTCAGGCCTCAAATGGCGCAGCACGCGCATATGACAGCGATGAATATACTCTCGTGATACAGGTCGCAAATCTTCGTAACGCGCATTCTGATAGATTCCTTCACTGACTTCTTGCCAGCCAATCTGATCATAGAATTCGCGTACATTCTGTTTAATTTCTGTTTCAGTCGTCATACTAACTCGGTTTTTCACTCTATCCCATAGATATCTATGGGATCAATATTTTTTAATGCATTTCTGTAAAAACTAAGATACCCGCGCAGGATCCGAAAGCTTGTCAACAGTGACCAGCTATTTGTGACCGGATACCCCAACGCCTGCATAGGTTTCTTTGCAATCTGCTCGATGATCTGGACATCTCTCTGGGGTAATCCCGTTTTCCACCGACCAATTGGCTTTGAGCTAATTTCGGAAAACTTCTCTGAGAAAGTTGTATTTGCTTTCCACGGCTCTCCCATCAATGATGGAATTCTCAAAGATTTATGGTCTTCAATGCCTAAGAATTCAATCAACAACTGCAAAGTACCTTCTAAATCTTCTACCAGTTGCTCATAGTTGATCAGAATATATCGATCTTCTCCAAATGCTTTTTGATTTCCTAAACCTTTTTCAACACTGCTTGCCCAGCGCAAGGCAAATTTACGAGAGAGAACTTTCCGTCGTCTCGGCTGATAGGATGCAAACACATCGCGTGGGTCACGCACGAGGTGAATACAACGCGCATCCGGCCACCATGAAAAAATCTGGTCAGCAAAAAATTCATTGTAGATGGATTTTTCTAACCAGTAACGAGAATTCTCATTGACGAATCCATAAACATCCCCAAAAGCTAAAATCGCTGCTGCTAGCAAATCACCATCATGCCGATACCCATTGGCAGCAATCTGATGTTGGACGGAGAGGCACATCTTGGCAAATTCATGGACTGTTTCTTCATTAGGATGGAAATTCTCAAAATCTTCTTCCATCTCTCGACGAAGCCCAGTGAATTGAAGAAGATATCGAGATGCCAAATCTACTTTACCGTCAATATCGCGTTTGGCCGCCTGGGGCAAAAATCCGCGGAAGAAGAAGGATTCATATGGATATGAAATAACTTGCGGATGTCCATCAAAAAGTGCGCGCAATAGACTCGTTCCAGAACGAGGATTCCCACACAGAAATATCGGCTGCTCTCTCAGCATTTCATCCTTTGGTCATCTAATTTGTGATACTCTGGGACCAATCAATTGGCTTGCCAACTAAATAGTTGAAAGTATTCCCAAACATTTCCTGGCCTTCTTCACTGAGAACTCGTTCCAGATCCCATTCCTTCAAACTCTCCCAAAGATAGGGAACGCGCCAGGGAAAAGGTTGAGGATATTCAAAGAAAAAGCGATAGGCATATCGCCAGGCTAACGAAACTTGATCTTCTGATAAATAGTGGGCTTTGGGGTCATCAAGCACGGCTTCCAAAGCTTCGAAATATTCTTCCCAGGTATTTGGATCAATCGTAAACCCTTTACCCCGATAATGTGTGTACCCTGTCGCAATAACAGGTTTCCCAATCATGGCCATTTCCATACCCAACGTTGTGGTGAAAACCAACCCAAAATCAGCTGCATCAACTAAATCGTAGGTATTGATACTCGATTCAGCGGGCAGCAAATGGACGTTTTCTGGAAATTCCTGAAAGTGTTCCGTTAGGATCTCATAAACTGATGAACCCCAACCAATTCGCTCACCCGGATGAACTCGGATAACTAATTGGGCTTCAGGATGATCAATGAAAAATTCAACTGTCCGCTTGAGCCACTCGGTATTACTTTTGCTAAATATTTGACGTCCAAGAACCAGACTATCCCCTAATACATTGGCTGGGATCAACGCCAAGGGACGCGAATCAAGGCCTAATTCTTGTCGCACCTCAGAACCACCGACTTTGGGTGCATCCTGCCATTGACGAGCAAAGGTTTGCCATAAACTTGCACCTTGGCGAGAAGCAAACAAATCTTGAATGCGTTCCTTTTCAACATCATTCAAGGAAATATCTCCGCGGGCGGTCCACAAATCAGATGTATCCTGACGCATCACATCATTATTCTGTGCCATCCACATCCGGTTATTCTGTTCACCAAATTCGAAGGTGGTCACAGGAATATTCAAGGAACTAGCTACCCGATACGTAATTCCAAATTCAAGAATACTCCCATTGGGAACAATCACCACATCTGGGGATTCATCTTGAAGCCAAGCCAGCATTCTCAATGCATGATCGTGATTACGTTTCTCACGTAATTGGTAAACTTCACCATTGGTATCGATATCTTCACGCAGCATACTGTACTGCGTATCACGGAATGCTGCCGCAGGCAATTCAGATGCCAGGGCTTCCGGCAAACTCTTGGCTTTGGGCACATTTAAGATAGGAACACATTGCAATAATGGTTCAACTTCTTCGAGAATACTTTGTATATAGAGATCCTGACGACGCAGATCAAAGCGATTAATGTGCCTTTTCCAATGTGCGTAGGGCAAATACGCAAATGTGACATCATGTCCTAAAGCTGCCAGTGCAATACTCGTCAGAAGCGTATGCTCCAGCCAATATCGAAGTACACTGAAAACGAACACCTTTTTTGGACGATCACTTTTCACTTTCGCTGCCCGTGCCTGATCCAGCCATGTAGGCAAATGTTCTTCCACATTATCAAGGAAGTACCCACCAACTGGGGGCTCTTCCTGTTGCATAATTCTCCAATAAAGATCCGCAGTAACGGGGAACTCGCCAAGGATTTTCTTAATAGATTCGCTGCCAATCATAATTGTTACACTACCGACTCAATCTGCCATTCCAAACGCGGCCTTACTAATCCCATACGGGTTTCAGACCACTGTTTTCCAGGCGCGCCCATACCATCCACCGTAAAGGTCAACGCTCGCTCATCCATGAAATATCGTTTGACACGGAAAGAACTGGCATTCATGCCCACAGTATAGCGGCCTTCGTTGAGAAGATCCGCTGGAATAGTACAACTGCTGATGAAGTGACCTGCTGGACGCACGCCGAATTTATCATATTGATCAGGCTCATCAGTGTCAAAGGTCGTCATGACATATTCACCACGCGCGCTCATTAGATAAAGACCGACACGCAGCCCCTGGATGGGTTCTGCTAAAGAATATTCGACCTCGAGGGTGATTGCCTCTGTGGAGCGAACCACGTCAACATTGTTTCCACTGCTGTTGCGTACACGTAAAGCAATGGGTCGAAAAGGTGCTGCGGCATCGGGAATTTCATCTGCATCCCAGCAGCGTTCTCCTTCCTCAGAAAAACCTGAGACCATATAATAATCAACTGCTTCAACCGTTGGAGCTCGGTAAACAATTTTACCTTTATCCAGTACGATTGCTTCTTCAGTCAGCCGCAAGATCGCTGACATATCATGGCTGACAAACAGTACTGTGCGACCTTCTTGCGCTACATCACTCATTTTTCCAAGACATTTGCGTTGAAATTCTGCATCTCCAACGGCCAACACTTCATCAACCACCAAGATTTCTGGTTCCAAGTGGGCTGCCACAGCAAATGCCAGCCGCAGATACATGCCGCTAGAATAACGCTTGACTGGTGTGTCGATGAACTTTTCCACCCCCGAAAAATCCACAATCTCATCAAACTTACCATCGATCTCCGTCCGTTTCATTCCCAAGATGGCGCCGTTGAGATAAATGTTCTCTCGACCGGTCAACTCAGGGTGAAAGCCAGTACCCACTTCGAGAAGAGAACCCACTCGACCGCGGATCTCAACCTCGCCCTTGGTCGGTTCTGTAACGCGGGATAACACTTTGAGCAGCGTGCTTTTCCCTGCCCCATTGCGACCAATAACTCCCAATATCTGTCCCTGCTTCACATTGAAGGAGACATCGCGGAGAGCCCAGATCGTATCCAGATTATCTTCACCCGATGGAGCCAGGCTACGACGTATACGTTGTACCGGCCAGGTAACTACATTGACAATCGAATCTCGTAATGTTTTATATCGTTCAGGGGCTAACCCAATGCGGTATTGTTTTCCGAGGTTCTCAACTCTTATTGCTAAATCTGTCATAACTGCTACACCATATCAGCAAAAGTTCGTTCCATACGTCGGAAATAGAACAAACCGCTAATCAACACCAAAACGGCAACACCAACAGAGATTGACATCGTCAGGGGTGCTGAAGAATCCATTTCAATACCCAACAACGCCCAACGAAAACCCTGTACAACACCTGCCATAGGGTTCAGTGAGTATATGATTTTCCAAGTGCCAGTGACATATTGCGCTGAATAGGCAACCGGGGTGAGATATTTCCACATTTCTGTTAGAAATGGAAGCATATAACCTACATCCCTATAGAGCACATTCATGGAAGAAAACCACAACCCAACACCTAGCGCAGAGATTAGGGTTAGCAATAAGAAAAGCGGCAACGTCCAGATCGCGGATGTAATTGAGATATCGTAATAAATCATCATTCCAATCAAAACAATAAAGGCGATAAGAAAATCAACCAATCCACTCAGCACTGTGGAAATAGGGATCACCAAGCGGGGAAAATACACCTTGGTAATCATATTACGATTGGAAACCATCGATCGGCCTGTATCATTCATTGCCTTAGAGAATAATTGCCAGGGCAATAAGGCCACGTAAGTGAAGATTGTGTATGGAACCCCTTCAGAATCAAGATTGGCGAGTTGGCCAAAGATCAACGAGTAAACCAGCATTGTCATGACCGGTCTAATAATTGCCCAGGCCGCGCCTAAAATTGTTTGCTTATAGCGGACCTTAATATCTCTCCAGGTTAAAAAGAAGATCAACTCACGATAGCGCCATAAATCCCCAAGATTTAGGGCAGACCAACCACGAGACGGGCGCAATAAGATCGTTTCTGGAGCCGTTTTGGTTGTAAGAGAAGTTTCGGCCATAAAAAGTTACTACGTTACCTATTGAACGCTTAACGCTAGGATATCCGATCTTGATTTTCTTTAAACCACTCAATGGTTCTGCGCAAACCTTCTTCAAATGGCATTTGAGCTTCGAAACCAAAGGATTCTTTTGCGCGCGTGACATCTAAACCACGTCGGGGCTGACCATTGGGCTTGCTCGTGTCCCACACAATCTTGCCGTCGAAACCCGTCAATTTAGCAATTAGAGTCGCAAGTTCTTTTATGCTGATTTCCATGCCTGATCCCAAATTGACAGGCTCGGAACTATTGTAGCGTTCAGCAGCCATTGCAATGCCACGCGCCGCATCACCAGCATAGAAAAACTCGCGCGTTGGAGAGCCATCCCCCCATAGCACAACTTCAGCATCACCTCGCTGCTGCGCAGTAATCATCTTGCGGATCAGTGCTGGAATGACATGCGATGTTTCCAGGTTGAAATTATCACGTGGGCCATACAAGTTTACCGGGAGTAAGTAAACGGCGTTGAAATCATACTGTTCGCGATAAGCCTGGGCCTGAACAAGAAGCATCTTTTTTGCTAATCCATAAGGAGCATTCGTTTCTTCAGGGTAACCATCCCACAGATTCTCTTCTCTGAAAGGAACTGGAGTAAATTTGGGATACGCGCAGATCGTACCGATGACCACAAATTTCTCAACACCGTACTCCCAGGCTTCATGCATCAAAGGGACACCCATCATGAGATTTTGATAGAAGAACTCAGCCGGGCGGGCGCGATTAGCACCTATGCCCCCAGCCAAAGCTGCCAGATGTATGATCACATCTGGGTTGGCATCATTCAACATCCGCTGGATATCCTCAACCTGAGTCAGGTCATAATCTTCAATATGGGGTATGAAGATATCTGTAGCGCCTCGCCTACGCAACTCTTCTTGAGCAAAAGAGCCCAGGAAACCAGCGCCGCCGGTTACACAAACTCGTCGATCTACCCAGAATTCTTCCGGGGCAGGATATGTATTCTCAGCCATGATCACTTATCCATACTAATTACTTGGTCATCCCAAAGGTGCCAACCATCAAAACGTTCACTCAGGAGACGCTTACCCTCACCGGGTGCTTCAAGCCCCTGTAATTCCAGATCAGCATCCATCATGATTCGTACCAAATCCTTAAACTTGATCTTGGGTTCCCAACCCAGAACTTCCCGAGCCTTGCGGGGATCAGCTAAAAGGTAATCAACCTCTGTTGGTCGGAAATAACGTTCGTCAATGCGAACATAATCTTGATAATCCAATCCTACATAGCCAAAGGCTTCTTCGAGGAATTCGCGCACTGTACGAGATTCTCCAGTACCAATGACGATATCCATGGGCTCATCATGTTGTAGCAATCGCCACATAACTTCGACATATTCGGGGGCGTATCCCCAATCACGCTTGGCATCTAGATTGCCCATATAGAGGTGTTTTTGTTTCCCAGCCTTGATGGCTGCCACGGCGCGAGTGACTTTACGCGTCACAAAGGTTTCTCCTCGGCGAGGGGATTCATGGTTGAAGAGAATACCGCTGCAGGCGAAAAGGCCATAAGCTTCCCGGTAATTCTTTGTAACCCAATGAGCGTAGGTTTTTGCAGCAGCATACGGACTTTGCGGTGCAAAAGGTGTCGACTCTGTTTGAGGAGGTGCAGCACCACCAAACATCTCACTAGTCGAAGCCTGGTAAAAACGGATATCGCTCCCTAACCGTCGAATAGCCTCCAAAATACGCAAAGTTCCGATGCCAGTGACATCACCGGTGTATTCAGGTAAATCAAAACTTACGCGCACATGACTTTGGGCAGCCAAATTATAGATTTCATCTGGCCTTATTTCTGAAATTAAATTCGCCAAACTAATTGAGCTAGCTAAATCACCATGATGGAGATATAACCTTGGTTTATCTCCATTATGAGGATCTCGATAAATGTGATCAATGCGGCCAGTGTTGAATGTACTCGACCTGCGGATCATGCCATGTACCTCGTAACCTTTGGACAATAGCAACTCCATCAGATAAGAGCCATCTTGGCCAGATATGCCTGTTAGTAGAGCTTTTTTCATAATATTCATTCCTTTATTGCACTATGAAACGCGCATTTCGATAACGCGGATCACTTGGTTCTCGAATTAGTCCTTGCTGAAGGGCGTGCAAAACTTCACGCACACCTTGGTCAACAGAATAGTGTGGTGAAAAACCCAACTCTTGCTGGATTTTCTCAAACGAAACGGTGATATCACGCATATCACCGCCAAATGTTATATCCTTATAATTTACTTGTGTTTCTGGCAACCGTTTGAGTATTAGATTAACAACGTGATCTTTGGTTAAGTTACCATCCGGTGTACCAATGTTATACACCCGTCCACGTATCGTCTCCAACGGTGCCTGAAGACCCAGAATAATACCACGAACAGCATCAGCTATGTGAACGAATGAGCGTAAATATCCACGCTGATAGATCATCAATTTCCGACGACTGAAGGCATCCAAAATAAACTGGTTTACGGTGAGATCAAAGCGCGGCCGAGGCGAGAGTCCGTATAACGTGGCCGGTCTGAAAACCAAAGGGGCACAAGAACTTCCATTGGCTTGAGATAATAAATACCGCTCCGAGGCCACCTTCGTTTCACCATAGAGAGACTGCGGATTGAGAGGCATATCTTCGGTGACTGGATTCCCATTCGATGCAAAACCATAATTACTATACGAGGATAAATAAATGAATCGTTCAACATCCAGTGAATTCGCTTGCTCAAAAACATGTTGAGTGGCTTCAACGTTATATCGCCATGCAACTAACCGGCCTACAGATTGGCAGGCGGGAAAACCTGCAATTGCAGCCAAATGGATTACAGCCTGTGGTTTAGGCCAATCATCGCGAACAGCATTGCGGATGGACCTCGCTTCCCATACATCAGCCTTCACGAAATGGAAGCGTTCATTAGACAAGTAAGCTATTAATGATTCGCCACCGTATAATAAATCATCAACAACAGTAACGTAATATCCTAGCCGGAGAAGCTTTTCGGTCAGATAAGAGCCAATATAGCCCGCTCCACCAGTGATCAAAACGTGGTTCTCCACTTTCAAGCCTCACCATCAACGTTTAAATATACTTTCCAACCGCGTACTTCTAAAACAGGAAATTTAGGATCACTATCAATTTTGACACTTTGCTCGATACAAGTCAGTCGAATTACTTCCGCAAGGTCACCATCTCCAGCAATACGAATGCTATCAAACCCAGCTTCGCGCACTTCCACCAATAATCTAGTAACACGATTACGGGTTCTTCGGAATAGCAGCATGGAGTTTTCAATATACTTCACTGTCAATTGTGCACGAAAGGATATTCCTTCTGGCGTAATAATATAGCGAAGTTTTTTTCTCTCGGCTCGCGTCAACTTTATATACCCCTTATTGACCATGCGCTTGATATGCCAGTTCACAGTTCCAACAGCAACGTCAAGCTTGTCTGCTAGAGAAGCCTGCGTAATATTGGGATCTTCTTCAATTTGTTCCAGGAGGATCAGTTCGCGTTGCTCTTGAGATGCATCTAATTCCATTTAACACCAATACCAAGTCTAAAATTCAGCGACTGAATTATAACCGCGGTTCAAGATAGGTCAAGGTGTTTTAAAAATCGCGAAAAGGCCTGGTTCTCTACCAAGCCTTTAGCTTTTCGCATTCCAAAGGGTATTACCTTTGTAGTGTTGACATTTCAAGAATGTGCAAGAATACGAAACCCATAGCACACTCTTCCATTTCAGGAGATGAATTCCCAAATATCAATACAACCTAATCAACGATCTTGTAATCAGCTACCCTCTTTTCAAGATTGTTCCAGATATCCACGGGTTGATTTCCATCTGCAAGATTTTCCGCAATGAAACGCCCCATATCGACACAATGATCAGAATTGTTATAGTTGTACATACCGATACGGCCAGTCAAAAGCAGGTTTTTTACACTCTGTAATTGCCCATTGACCTTTTGCATTTTCTCTACATAATTCAAATCATAACGGGGATAGAAATTTCGCGTGCGCTTGACCAAATACCCTGTTGCTTCATCAGCATCGATAAAACCAGCTTCTACTAATCCATCAATAGTTTTTTGCGCAAGTTCTTCGTCTGTGGCTTTCCACTGCCAGCTATTTTCATCGCACGTGAAATCACAGCAAATGGCAGTCTGATCTGCAGGTCCTAATGCAGGATTCATCTGCTTTTGCTCGAAAACTCGGCTAAAGATATACTCGCGTTCTGGCAAGAAAATCCACTGGTCTTCCAGAGCAAGTGAACGGTTAGCAAACACATACACCAAAACCAGATGACGGAATTGCAGATCTTCCACTGAGCCAAGAAAGGCCATACCCTTATCCCCAAACGCTAAACGCCCCAAAACCGTCAGAGGGATTGAAGATACAACATAATCACTCGCGAACTCAGTAGGTGAGCCATCAACCAAACCTTTCACGGTTGTGATTCGCCCATCTTCTTGAACCAATTCACGCACATCAACATTGGTAATGATTCGCCCGCCTGCGCTTTCGATATATTCTCGCATCGCTTGGGGAAAATCTCCAAAGCCCTTTTCAGGATAATAGAAAAACTCAGCGTTGGTTTCAGCAGTTTCCTTTTTAATGCCCAACAATTTTAGAATGACTTCCATCCCGCCGGAGGCAGGTACGCGCGCTCTGGCCATTTCAGGGTGCAAGCTTGATGGCTCACCCCAAACCTTATCTGCCAAGGGTTCGAACACCAATTCGTAGGCAGGACGGCCAAAACGCTGGACCATATAGTCCTCGTAAGAGTTCGGGGGCTGACGTTTCACAAAACCGCGGATCAACTCTAAAGCATATCCGAAGCCCAGCTTCAAAAAGGTGGATAATCCCAAAACTCCAGCTAAATTGCCCAATTTGAGAGGATAATCCACAAGATGTCCGCGCAAGAATAGACGGTTCTTCTTGGGCAGCGTCAATAGCCGTTCAGGCATCAGCGCTTGAATTTCATCCAGCACACCGGGGATAACCGAATAAATTTTGTGGGCACCGTAATCCAGGGTGAAATCGTTATGCTCAAAGCTGGCACAAAGACCACCAATCACAGGAGCTTTTTCCAGCACGGTTACTTCATATTTGCCAGTCTTAGCCAGGAAATAGCCTGCGGAGAGTCCGCCAATTCCTGCCCCTAGAACGACAACTTTTTCTTTCTGTTCCAAAATCACGATCCTCCATTATCTACACGACGGGCAATCACCAAAGTCTGCCCCATCCAGTAGGGAATTTGCATATGTTGAATTCGTAAAGCGGTAGCGATCTTCGTACCCAACTTTGACAACCACGAGATATAAGGTCCCATACGGAAGAAGATATAGCCTAATTCCAAGCTTTGCCAGTGCATCTTCGAACGCTGCATCTTAAATCCAGTCTGATTGAGCATTTCACGGATCGTTTCTACGGTGAAGAAGTATAAATGTACCGAGATGAGAAAGACCCATTTGCGCCCCATCAGTCGGGCGATCAACGAGTCAATATCTGGATAATTGACAATCAGTAAGCCATTGGGTTTCAATACCCGGCGGCATTCTTCCAGCACTGCCTTAGGGTCGGGAGTGTGTTCAAGCACATCCCACAGCGTGACCACATCAAAGTGGGCATCAGGCAAATTCATATCGAAAACTGTTCCAGGTTGGATATCAATGCCGTAGTGTTCGCTGCCCCATTCCGCCATCCAGCGGTTTGGCTCACTGCCAGCGACTTCCCAGCCACGGCGTTTGGCAACACCTAAAAACGCGCCAGCCGCGGTGCCGATATCCAGGATGCGGCCTTTATGGGGAACCAAGCGTTCGATGAGATCTAAAGACTTGGCAAACGTACGTTCTCGGGCTGGATTCTGTGATATGAAGTTTTCATCTGTTCCCTCACTGTATCCAGTGAGAATAACATCACCCTTCAAACGCGGCGTCAGATACTGCAAGCCGCATTGATTGCAGCTTACCAGTTGATCAACAAGAATTTCATCGCCGGAAGAGCGAAAAGTTTCCATGATCTCTTCGGGTTGCGCATTTTCGTACTGAGGAGGGTAAACCACAGCAAAATCATCTGCGCCACACAGGTTGCAGACAACATCTTCCAGCATAGATTGGTAATTTTTCACACGATCAGACATGCAATTATTTGTTCCTTTGTAAGATTTGCTTGAGTTGGCGGAAGCGCGTGTTCACAGCGTTCAATATCAACCCTAAGGCAAAAGCCAGAGCGCTAAGCAACAGTAGCAAGGCAATCCCGGCAATCAGAGGCAGAGTATTCATTTGCAGGACATTTTGATTCGTTAGAGACAGCAATCCTAACAGGGCGAGTACAACGATGAACAATGCAAACGATACAAGCCCAAAAAGTCTCAAGGGATAATGATCGCGCAACAGGATCGCTGCTGTCATCATGATGCGGTACCCATCGCGCACCGCGTTGAGTTTAGAGTGGCTGTCCACAGGTCGGCTGCGATAAGATATTGGCAGTTCTTCAATAATCATCCCCTCTTCAAGAGCCTGGAGGGTCATCTCAGTTTCCGTCTCAAACCCAGGAGTCAGCAGGGGGACCGTCTTCACGAACCGGCGACTGAAAACGCGATAACCAGAGAGGATATCGCGATATCTGGTACCAAACATCAAGTTGATGCTGGAGACAATCAGCTTATTTCCAAGATGGCGGTGCTTACGCATGGTTTCATCAGATGCCGAAGGCAATCGGTTCCCCACAACCATATCGACATCGCCTTCGAGAACAGGCGCTAACAAGCGGTGAATGTCCTCGGCGAAGTAGGTATCATCGCCATCGACTAAAACAATCGCATCAGCAACGATGATATCGAACATCGCTTGTAAAACATTGCCCTTGCCCTGTTTGCGTACTTTATGAACAATGGCGCCAGCATTCTGCGCAATTTGAGCAGTATCATCCATAGAATTATTGTCAAAAACATAAATCAATGCATCAGGAAGTTGAGCGCGAAAATCATTCACTACCTTTTCAACAGTGATGGCTTCATTGTAGCAAGGGATAGCAACCGCGATCGTTTGCATTTTATCATCAGTCATAATTTGCTCTAATCCTGTTTGATGGCACTACGATCGAGCTTTTTAAGTACTAATGCTCGATAAGGCACCATTTCCATCTTGGTTTCAAACCTGCGGCGAAGGAAATTTAAAGACTGCCGCACTATCTTACCCGGATAATAACGGAATTTCCACCACAAAAATTGGGCGTAGAGTCTCAAACGGAATTTACTCAAGGTTTCATAATCAGAACGCCAGGTTGGGGTGAAATTCATCTCAGACAAAGATGCATACCCTTGGAATTCTTCGTAAATCGCAGATCCCGGCACGGGTGTAATGATAAACAGTGCGATCTCATCCACACCCTTTTTGGTCAAATCATGCACCATATCCCAGGTCATTTGCAAATCTTCATCTGTTTCTCCTGGGAAGCCCAACACAAAGCAAGCTTGCGATCGAATGCCAACCTGATTCATGCGTTTGACCAGCCTGACAGCATGATCCAAATCAAAGGGTTTGCGCATCAGCTTGAGTACGCGAGGTGAACCCGTCTCAGGCGAAATCGAAATATATTTGCATCCAGATTTTGCCATAAGATCGATGGTTTCTTCAGAGCGAATTGTCTCGACCTTCGTTCCCGCAACAATTTTCCAGGTGATTTCCAACTCGCGGCTGAGAATTTCTTCTGCAATTTCACGAATGCGCTTGTCTGAGATGGTGGGGTCTAAATCCTCGATGTGGAACTCTCGCACCCCAAAGGTGTTCACACAAAACTCGATTTCATCAACCACATTGACCGCTGAACGGGCGCGCCACTTCTGATCATTCGTTGAAGGAACAACACAAAACTTGCAGGGGTAGGGGCACCCCCGAGAGGTAAGCAAAGGGAGATAACGATTGTCCCGCTGTGGGCCATGAGCAAATCTCAACTTCCAATAATTCTCTAACGGAAATAAATCCCAAGCTGGGAAAGGCAGATCATCCAAATCTTGAATAACATTTTCTGGCGGATTGAAGAAGGCTCTGCTGCCCAGACCGTCGAGTTGATCCAGCGATTTATGACCACCTTGTCCCCAAAGAGCCTGCACCAAATCTACTGCCCTATGTTCCCCTTCCCCCATCAAAACATAGTCTGCGCCTAAATCAAAGAACTCACCCATCACATTCTTTAACGCGTATGCCGTAACCGCCTGGGTATTTTCCAAAATCACGACCGGGAGTTCTGGACGATATTGTTTTGTCGTTTGTAAGATATTGGCGGTGGCAATGTGGTTGGTCAAGTTCAACGCAAAGATAATGACTAATCCTGAATCTTCTGGGAACTGCTCCAGCACTTCAGCATCGCGCAACCCCATAAGCGTGAACTTTCCATCTCGCCTGGCCTGGCGTGGGCGTTCAGCGAAAGCATCTATCACTTTGACATCAAACCCTGCCGCGCGCAGCGCTGAGGACACATAAGCCAAACCTACCGGCATGTAAATGATGCCGGTAGTAAAGGGGTCATTGCGCTGCACGACCAAATTGGGATTAATTAGAACGATTGATTTCATCTTTCACTATGGCAAGGCCAAAGAACAAGTTAGCTGTTCTGGGGGCAAATGCGCCAAAGTATACTCGCCATCATCCTTAATGACAACAGCTCTCGCACTAATATGCTCCTCAGCGCGACAGCCGATCACAATCACATCGGATGCATGAGGAAAATATGCAGGTGATTCATCCAATGGAAATACTACATTGTATTGATGGGGTCCCACAACTACGAATCCTAACCGGGGATAATCTCTCGGTGAAAACGCCGGCCATTCACCGCCCGGTTCACCATCACCCTGTTTATAGTAACGCGGGTATAAAGCTCGTCCCTCAAAAACAACAGAACGCTCATCATCCAATATTTTCTCTATTGAGATTAGATATTCTCCCGAAGTCTCAATTCGTTTGACTTCGGTGAGAGCATCACCTTTAGAAATATCGGAATACCGTGGGGGCACAAATCTCTCAAAGAGAATGGGAGAAAGTCCCAAACCCAGAAGTATGATTCCTAACAAGATTCCTCGGATATAAGGCAAATTGCCCCTTGGTTGAACCATTGAGATACGCTGCCAGGTGTTTTCTTTCTGGGTCAAGTTTTTGTCTGAGGGAGCTTTCCGAGTAAGATAGAAAAGTACCCATAAAACGATTTGTCCCAGCCCAATAGCCAAGTAGAGAAATATGACCCAATCGGCGGGGAGAATCAACCGCCAGCCTGAATATCGCCCTACCGAGGTACTCAGCACATACACCAGGCTGACACCTAAAGGAATCCAGCCAACGATGTCACGGCGATGTGAGGTAACCCCAAATCCAATGGCAAGTAAAACAAGATTAACAAAAACGGAAAACACCATATCCCCTGACAGCACCCCAACCCATCGGTCCCAAAAAGGCATTGCAGCCACATATGCCGGGGGCGAACAGCAATCATCCCACAATTTATCACCTTGCTGACTCCAATATGGGAATAAATCCGAAGCAGCGTTTTGCACAGCCCAAGGTGACATCGGCAGTGTGATCATCATCTCTATGATGTTGTGCGAGAAATGGGAAGTGATAAAGCCAGCGACTATGCCAGGGTTATTGGTGATGAAATCTGAGAGATACTCATCAATGCGTTGCGTATACTCTCCATCGGACTCACCAGGAAGCTGTTTTACTCGGCCATATCCAGGCGTAAGACTGTACTGTTGGGTGAGGAAGGCATTTTGCTTGGGATCATTAATTACAACTTGTCCGGTGAGTTGATAACTACGCCACAACCATGGAGCAAGTACCAATGACAACCCTAAACCCATAAGCGCTAGGTTTTTGACCCCTAGCGCAATGTTGCGGAAATATAGAATTCCAAGCAGTAGAACAACCGCTGGCAACAAAATTACAATTTGCGGGCGGATCAATAACAACATGCCTAAAATTCCACCAATCCCTAATGGGTATAAACGCCGAGATTGAGGCTTGTTCAGCCAGGCAACAATCACCCAGGTCAGCAGCACAACGCCCAGTGTAGCCGGCAGGTCTGACATCAACAACTTTGCATGGGAAACACCAATCTTTCCTGATACGGCAATGGCATTTTTCTCTCGAAGAATGATCAAAACAGCAGCAATTACGCCGGACAGTCGCAGATGCAAAGATTTCGTGAGCCAATACAACAAGACGGGGATCAGTGCAATCACCATGACTTGCAGGAATACAACTCGCTCATAACTCTGCCCCGCGAATGCATGCAAAATGGCTAAGAAGGTCACATACAAAGGTTTGCGAGCGATACCAGAGAATCCCTCACCTACCAATAGTCGCTGTGCTAAGACATCGTGCGTCGCGGCATCCGAGTAGGGGTAAAATTCAGAATTTGGCGCCTGAGGGGTTAACAAAAAATAATCGGGGGCTGCTGGTTGTTGTGCCCAGAGATATGTCGCTGAACCCCAAATCAAAATACTAATAACAATATCTAACAGAAAATATCTAGGATTTTTGGTGTTATCGAGAAAGTGCTCCAACCCCAGGAAAAGAATTCCTACCAAACAAGCTAACCATACCTGCACAGCTATCACTGGCACGCCTGGAGAGTCCCAGCCAATTTGGTCGGGGGCCAGGCCAAAACGTGTGAGAGCAATCAAAGCCCAAAGGAATAGAAGCAACCCCAATAGGAGTCCGATCAGCCGCATCAATTTTCTAGAAACCATCTCGCCCAGATCAATCTGTCCATAACGGATCAGCGGGAGCAGCAAAATATTCTGCAAACTAAAAAAGCAAATCAATAGTAGCAAGGGGATCAATCGTCCCAAAAACCCCGTCACATAGGGGTCGCTGGCGAATTTAGCAAGATGCCAAAGCTGGCTGCTGAAAATGAACCCTACCAGAGCCGCTGCAATTAGAATGCCATAGATGACATTATTCTGGATACCCCCATTAATTCGACCCGCGAATATCGCCTGCCGCTTGTCATCAAACCACGATTTGAAAAGAAGCAAGGAATTTGCCGCAATCCATACGAAGATACCCGCAGCGAGGGCTAGGCGCGTTTTTGAGAGCCCAAAAAGAACGCTAACTTCACTGGGTTCTTGAAATAAGATGACAATTGCCGCGATCCCTTCCAACACCGCGGCAAGCAAATAAACTTGGATGACAGACAATACGCGCCGGTAGTTCAAGTCGTTGTTTTTCGACATAGGTATAAAACGTGTGGATAGGGAAGAATGTCAATCATGCGATGGATTTTGACATCGAAGCCTCGTTCCTCGATAAGTGAAACCATTTCCTCTTTCGAATAATAGCGTAATGGACCTCTGAAATCCATCGCCTTATCCAAAACCCAGGTAAAAGCCATTTTCAGCCAGGGTTTAGAGGTGATATCTTTTATGATGAGAATTCCATCTTCTCTTAGGATTTCTTGAAACTTATCCAAGATTCTGAGCGCAGTTTCCGGGGGGACATGATGAAATAGATCTAACATCACAATCGCATCTACAGGTTCCTGGAAAGGGTAGTCAGAGACATCGCTGACATGGAATTCAATTTTTCCGTCGAGCCCCAGCTTTTGTCTTACCTTATTCGCTGCTGCGATGCGATTGCCGTTGATCTCAACCCCAATCAAATTCCGCTCTTCAGCGCTTAACGCAAAAAAGAATGAAAACAATCCAAAACCACAGCCAACGTCAAGCACTGTCCCTTTTTGTGGGAGATATTGCTCCAGTTCTTCCAAAATACGCATATTCATGATCAAAAAACGGATATAAGAATAGGTGCGGATGATCAGATTCTCATAGGCGCTGATGATCTCTATCTTGAGTTGGCGTATTTTTTCTTCTGTTAACCGATTATGACGCAAAAAATACCTGCTTTCGTTGAATATAATCCGCCCCGAAGAGTATCAAGGGAGTTGGGGTGGACAAACTACCTCACCCAGGGGTGATCGTAGGACAATTTGGCTGGTACTATCCTTGATGAGCACTGCTAAGGCATCGATATAGTTATCGAGTTCGCAGCCAATCACAATGACATCAGAAGCGTTGGGGAAATATTCAGGCGGGTTTTCTCTGGGCAAAACAATTGGATTATCCGATGAGCCAATCAAAGAGAATCCCAAACGGGAATAATCTTTGGGAGCGTAGGCATACCAACCACTGCCCGATTCACCCTCCCCTGCCGGATAAAATCGCGGGTAAAAAGCACGCCCCTGCAGAACTACCGTTTGCTCACTTTCAATATACCGCGTAATTTCATCTTCACTTACTGAGGCTAATTGCGTAAAGAAACCTTCTTGTTCAAGAATAGCAATACCATCATCCTTTGATAGTATTGTATACTGCGGGGAGATCGATTTTTCGACTGCTAATGGAGAGAAACCTACAACGAGTAACAATAGGCTAACCATCAAGGGGTGCTTCAATCCTGAGAATTCAATCTCCATTTGATCAATACGCTGCCAGCTATTTTGAGACTCCACGAAGTTTTTTTCATCAATCCGATTCCGAGAGATGAAGGCATAAAACCACAAAAACACCTGCCCCAAACCAATGGCGTAATAAAGGTAGAGCACCCAATCCACCGGGATAGCAAACCGCCAACCAGAAAATCGCGCTATGGATGTACTCAGGCTATAAGCCAGGCTAATCCCCAGTGGGATCCACCCAACAATATCGTATTTCATCCAGGCGGAACCGAGACCGATGGCTATTATCAACAGATTAAAGGCAAGCAAAAGTCCCATTTCTGGTGATAATTCGCCCAGGTAATTCATATCCCAAAAAGGCATCATGCCGACATAATTATTGGCAGAACAACATTCGCCCCAAAGACGCTCCCAATCGCCTAACTCATAATTGAAAGCAATTGTGTTCGGATTTTGTATAAGCCATGGCGTCATCGGGAGTGTCAAGATCATGCTGATCTGGTTGTGAAAAACATGCGGTACAACAAATCCAGCAACGACACCTGGATTTTCAAGGGTGAATTCCACTACATGCGCATTGAGTCGATCAAGGTATGCCTTGTCACTTTCGCCTGGAAGTTGGGGCATCTTAAATGTACCCGGTTCATGTGCATAAAACTCGGCATGTTGCGCAACTTGTCTTACATCATTAAAAGATGCTCGACCTGTCATCTGATAACTGCGCCACATCCAGGGAGCGATCGTCAATCCTAGACCTATAAAGAATAGAGCAACACTAAATATTCCATTGAGAGGGCGGCGATAAAACAGGATCACAAAAAGAAACAGGACCAAAGACAACATGATGACGCTGTTCGACCGAATCAACATAGACAGGCCAAAAACACCACCTACCAATAATGGATGCCAGCGATTTTGGGCGGGATTTTGCAGCCAGCGAATTAATAGCCAGGTAAAGAGCAAGATCACCAATCCCACTGGCAAATCGGACATGAGAATTTTGGAGTGCACTACGCGAATATCTGCGGATAAAGCAATTGCATTTTTCTCTCGGACGATCAGTAATGCAGCGAGAATTATTCCCGAAAGACGCGTGTGCATTGACTTTGTCAACCAAAATGCAATGACGGGCATTAACGCCAAAACAATGACCTGAATATTCGCCACTGCAAAATACTCGTTCCCGGCTATGGAATGCGCCAGAACAAGCATAAGGACATAAAGGGGTTTCCGCGAGACTCCAGTGAAACCTTCCCCAAGTAATATACGCTGCGCGCTATTATCGTACATTGCCGCATCCGAAAAAGGATACAGTTCGTAGTTTGGCGCTCTTTCCATGGGCGCATAATAGGCGCGCTCCATGGGTTCACGCATCCAAATAAATATTGCTGCGACAAAAATGAGAATGCTGATAGCGATATCGAGCCAACGCAGGTAGGAAGAACGCTTCAGATTTTCATGAGAAAGATTGCCTTCGACGAACAAGAATCCAATCCCCAACAATACCGCCGCCCAAATTTGGAGAGGCAACAGCGGCGCCCCAGGTGTATCCCAACCGATGATATCTGGAGTGATTCCAATCCCAGTCACTGCGACAAAAATCCAGAGAGCAAAAAGGGCGAAAAATACGCCGAGACTGATTTTTAACAGCTTGCTTTGAATTGAAGATTTCTGAAATGGTTCTTCATATCGCAATACAGGGAGAATCACGATCGTTTGCCAACATAAGATTCCCAACCAGAGAATGATAGGCAACAACCGTACGATTAGCCCTTGAACGAAAGCATCGGTCAAAACTGAAGATAGCCAAACGAAATGGCTTGCAACAACACCACCGATAAATAAGATTGCAACTACACCATAATAGGTCGCGTTGTAGCGAATAACCACTTGAACACGAGATATTTTTGGGGCTACCCAGTTTGGATCACGCCAAAGCTTGAATTCAATAACACTGAATGCCGCTATTCCAAACACGATCGCCAACAACAATGCCAGCCGGGATTTGGATAAGCCTAACAGCCAGGCATTCGCTGGATCACCTGGAATACAAATCAAATAAATGAGGGCAGCAAGGCCTTCAATAATCGAGGCAATTGAATAGAAGTGTAGTGCGCGCACACGCCAACGCGGCAATATTTCAGTATTGGTCATGTATAACTCCTCATGGTTGGAAGGTGCAATCGCTCACATCGGCGCGCGGCACAAAAAACCAAACATGGGTTTTATCTTTAGAGTACTTTGGCTCATAGAAACAGTACAAGGGTTCAGTAACCCACTCAACCCAGGCATCATTTTCCGCGTCCCACTGCTCATCTTCTCGCGAATAGCGGATTCGCTGTGGATCTGTAATGATCAATGAAAAACGCTGGTTAGCTAGGTCTTCATAGAATGGTGCAAAATATTCTCGATCCTCTGCCAAAGCGCGATCCATGACAACTTTTTTCTCATACTCAGGCACCATTGGAAATTCGATCACACCAAAGGTCAGCAGCTGGCGTTGATCCATGAACAAAACTTCGCCGCCTTCTGATACGACCCTTTCTGATTCAACTCGAAGCAGGTCAATTGTCAAGTCAACATATTTTTGTTCAGGAAGTTCCAACGGAATCACTTCAAGCATTGGCAAAAATGCTAAGATCAATACCATTAGCAGGAAAATCACTTTTATTCCTATGGATTGAAGATCGAAGTTTTCTAACAATTGCTGTAGGCCATTTTCCCAGGCAATCGCAGCAATAAAAACCAGGCTTATGAGAAACATATCCAGGTTGTGCAAATTGCTGCCACCGCCAACTTTTATACTAACAACTAAACCCAGACCTAGAAAACCGAAAAGACTGCCAACAACAGCGAGATACTGCCATACATTCAATTTCCAGCGCTCGGTTCTGATCAAATAGATTACCAGGATCATCAACGGAACTGCGACCAAAAGCAGTTCACCAACGATGCCTAAACTATTGGTTGGGTTAGGCCATAGACGCTCCCAAAGCAGGGGCTGGTCAGTCAAGAAGGTACTGCTACCGCTGCTGACCGTTTCAACTACATCACTCGTGTCCGTAAATACAACATCTGGCGCAGGCGTTGGCACAACCACTTGGGCAGCATCTTGGGCTTCAGAAGCAAGGCCCAATTGTCGTGATATTCGAATCCATCCGCGCTGGAGACCAACACCACCTAGGAAGCCAGCTGACCCATATAGAATTGCCCGTAACCAAGTTTGCCATGAGAATCGCTCCCCGGATGGTGTTTGATCATCAAATAGGGCTATTAGTACTGCCCAGACCGCAGGGGCGATCATCCAGGTCAGACGGCTCAGTTGTGCATAGTAACCGGCAAAATAAATTAACGGTAACGCCAACCAATATGGCTTCCGGCGAGCACCAACAACCAGCATGGCACTCAAAACCAGCGGGGTATAAATCGGACCCTGGTACAAGAACAGAAAGACAAATGCCCCACCCCACAACCAATACTGGCGCTTGCCTGGAAACGACTTCAGGATCGTCCACCCAAAGAGCAAGTAGGGCACTGTCAATACCAGTGATGACCAAAATCGCATCTGCAAAATGGTTACACCATCAAAGAGAAAAGGCAACCCCCATAAGGATTGACGCCCAATATCAATATAGGCTTCAAATTTTTGATCAAGTGGGTAATCGTATAAACGTCTACCATAAAGCCAGGAATAATCCCAGATGCGGTTGCCTTCTGACCAAGTCAGTGACAATGGGTAATCAATAACAGTAATAAACTCTACGGCGAAAGCGAAAACAACTCCCGCAAATACAAAAGCTATCAATAGTGCTCGCCAGCGAATGAGTTTCTCCTGATCTTTTGTCGCCAAGATTGCCATCGCTATAGCTACTGCGAGTAAGAAAGCAAAGCGGAATCCACTCCCTGTCAGTTTGGAACCCAGTGGCGTGTAAAGGAAAATTTTCGCCGGGAGCAAAGCTAACACAACGAACAGTAACCAGCACAGCCATCCCAGGCGGTCCCGCCAACGAGCTAGAGTGCAATGAAGAGATTCAACGCGCGTCGGAATCCACAATTCAGATAAACCAAATACTATTGCCAACAATCCAAAGAACATCATGCCAGCCAGGGGAATTCCCCATGTAATCGTAAGTTTCCCAGCCCAATTTGTTGTACCTTGAACTACCTGATAAAAATCTTGAATCGCCAAAAACAGCACAATCAAAACAATAAGAGTTGTACTAATTTGCATAGCCAATCTTTGGCGACTAACACTACTTTTCATTCAATAATTCTCCGGTCTATACCACGTAAAAAAACTTGCTCATACTCTTCACACATGCGGTCCAGCGTGTAATTGTCAAGAACGAGTCGTTTTCCTGCTATGGCCAATTTTTCTCGTAAGGAAGAGTCTTCAAGTAAGCGTATCAAAGAGAGCGACAGGGATTCTACCTCACCAGATGGAATCAACAATCCATGTTTTTCATGCTCGACAACGCTGGCAATTCCTTCTAACTTAGAAGCCAATATTGGAACGCCCATACCCATTGCTTCCAATAGCGCCATAGGGAGGCCTTCCGACAACGAAGGCATTGCAAACAAATCTACTGCATTCAACAACCGAAAAACATCGTCGCGAACGCCCATAAAACGGACTGCTTCTTCGATCCCCAGTGAAATCGCTTGTTCTATTAAAGATTCCCGCAAGGGGCCATCCCCGACGATAGCAATAACCGTATTTGAGAATCGCGCCAAAACATCAGGAACTGCATCAAGCAAAACAGCATGGCCTTTTTGACTGGTCAATCTTCCCACGGAAATCACCAACTGGCCATCTTCCTTCACGTCAAACTCTCTGCGAACAACCTGTACGTCAGCTTGATCAAAAGAATCTTCAGATGGAATCTCAATCCCATTGAGGATGAGTTTGATTTTTTCTGGGTTGACTCCTTCGGTTTGTGTTGCCAGCCGTGAAACGCGCTTGGATACTGTCACCAATGTGGATACTATTCTTGAATTCACCATTCGCCCATGGAGACGCTCTAGAAGGTAGGGAATACCTTCAATTTTTCCATGGTGTGAAGCAATACGCGATGGTACGCCAGCGAGGAACGCAAGTGGCAAACCCAATAGGTTGCTATGAGGAGTAAAAGTCTCAATAATGTCAAATCGCTCACGGAGTAGCATGTGCCACAATCGGGCCAACCCCCTGAACAGCAGCATCATATTTTTACCTGATGAAGCTCCCACATCCCGCATGCCCAGGTCAACTACAGGGAAAGGGTTCTCCGCTTGCCATCGTTCTTGTAGGTTTTCCTTATCATAAAAAAAGGCCACCGTGACACGATAGCCTCGCTCATGGAACCATTGGGCTTGCGTCAGGAGCACACGCTGTGCCCCTCCCACAGCCATTTGAGTGCCTAGGAATAATATTGATAGATCCATAATCTTATCGGCGATCTCTATAATTTCGCCATATTGCCAGCAATCGATCCCGGAGACTCGTACTAAGAAAAGAGCCCAGCAATCCCAAATAAGCGCTCACTTGAAAGGGCCATTGCTGTATAGCTTTGATACTGTACTGTCGGACCATTGCCATCTGATCGCGTTCGCCCTCAGCCAAAACATTATGACCAAAATTACTATACATTTTCGCCATTGCACGTCGACGAAATTGCTTCGAAAGCCCGGGGTCATCAGAAAAAGCTTTCTTCAGATAATACTCAAATGATCGAACTGTCTCCAACTGAATTTTTGCGCTAGAAGCGTTATCGGCGTGAACTCGCATTGTTGTCAAAGCTTCCGGAATCGCCGCGATGGGGTGATGTTGGGCTACGCGTCGCCAAAGATCAATATCCTCTCCCCAATGCATAGACTCATCGAAAGCGCCCACTTCAGCAAATATTTCCGCACGCAGCATGACACATGATGGGGGAATTAATACCGACCAATCGAGTAGCATTGCAGGATACACTTGTCCCGAGAACCTAGACGTATCACGATATCCCAACGAAGACCCGTCTTCAGTAACCCTGTGAAAACTGTGTTGAACTAAGGCTATGCTAGGGTTGACATCTAAAACATCAACGAGCGCTTCAAGTTTATTAGGATGCCACAAATCATCTGAGTCCAGAAAGGCGATGTATTTCCCTTTGGACAACCGAATGCCGTGGTTGCGCGCAGCCGACACCCCTTGATTCTCCTGAAACACATATCGAATTTTATCGTCAGCAATCAAAGGTTGCAGCACTTCTGAAGTCGCATCAACAGAACCATCATCGATAACAATAATCTCGTAATCGGAAAATGTCTGTAAAAAAACACTCTCGATGGCATCGAGAATGAAATCAGCACGATTATATGTGGGAATAACTACGCTTACCGTCGGCATCAACTTCTCACTTTAAAACTTCTTTCCAACGAATAACTCGCTGTTCAACAACATCATCCGTCAAAAGATCACTCTCATGGGCAGTCCACCCTTGATCTTGTGTTTTGATCCCCAACGTAGCCAAAGTGCTCTGCATTAGATTCCAACCATGCTTCCGCGCCATTCTGACAGCGCGGGCTGGGGTCATCCGATCAAGCTGACGGGCAATTTCGATCGGTGGGGGAACATCAATATCTCCACGCACCAGGGAAGCCAAAATGTCTGCAAGCCCAGAAATGGCATCGCCACGGCTGATCATTTGATTAATCGCCCAGGCCTCCAAATCGGACCAGTTCTCATGCGCTTCTTGCTGAGAGATCACTGAATTGAAAACACTCTCTGTTTCAATCTTTTCGATGATTTCATACCATTCAGCAAGCAGGAATTCCGGGAATGGGAATGGCACCATCATATAAACAGGTTTTTGAGCAACGGCGGCTTCTAACAGCGTTGTGCTGAAATTTGAAATCACAACATCGCTGGCGAGGATCCACTCTCGTACAGTACCATGTTTAATAAAGTGCACCTTCTCGAGTATATCTCCAGCCATCTCCCGAACAGTTTCAACAAAACTTTCAGCAGGGATCGCTGGACGAGGTCGAACGATCAACTCGACGGAATCAATTTCCCCTGCACTTCGCCACCATTGCGCTGACGTTTGGAGCGACTTGCGGGCAAAGTCACGGTATTGGTAGGCATGCTCAGGGTCAAAGCCTCGTCGAATACGGGCACGCACCATATGGTCTCGGAAGAATGCCCAGCCATAGTTTTCGGGGATAAAGATCCATCGTTTATCTGGGTCTAGATCAAATTGCTCGGCCAATCTGGTGCGTTGATTGCCATAATAATCTCTATATGGCTCTCGATACAACGCATAAGAAGGATTGCCGTTGATCGCAATGTGGGTTTCAGGCACTTTGTTATCTAGCAAGTATTGCGCGAAAAAATCCCCCCAGGCGTGATGCACGACATACTCACGTGCAAACTCGTCTTTGGGAGAATTGAGATTCTTCTGTGCTTTGCCCAATACCTGTTCGTAAGCCAGGTTGATGAATTTTGCCTGCGGCCAACGTGCGACAATCTTATCCAGGCCGGCCTCATGAACTGCAACGCAATATGGCAAAGCCACAACTTTCGGGTGATACGCGTCAAGCACATCTTCTAAACCATGGGTGATCGAAGCGATCTTCACAGAAATCGTGGTCTTCTGTTCCAAGATCGCTTTAACAGCGCAAGCAATATCCAACTCGCGAGCAACATGCTCGACAAAATATACGAGATCAACTTTTTCCATTGTTTACTTATCGTTTATTCGCTGCAACCAAAATTCAGCCATTGCCAGATCATCAGCATCGTCAATATCGATTGACTCTATGCGGTTCATTTCCAAAGGGAGCACAACATCGCCATATAACCGCCCACTTTCGATGGTTTCACGACGAATCGCCAAAACAGCCGGGCCGTTGCGAGCAAATACTCGGGGTTTATCCTGACGCCTGAGGATCAACGGACCAACCTCAAAAGGAGTCAGATGACCCTGCTCGTCGAGGCACATCACCGAAACCGGGTTGAAGTTATGGGGGACAGCCACCACCGAGACAACTGTATCCGCACCTGATTCCATCAACAAGTCTACCGCTGTATCAATGTGCTCCGCTTGGCGCAGTGGTGAAGTTGGCTGCAGCAAAACGACGATATCCACTATGAAGTTTTGCTGCTCCTGCAACCAAGTCAGAGCATGCTGGATCACAGGTAAAATCGGCGTATCATCTTCAGCCAAATCATCAGGCCGCATGAAGGGAACATCCACCCCACACACGCGACCGACCTCCGCTATCTCTGGATCATCCGTATTGAGAATTACGCGCGATAACCGCTGAGACGACAAAGCAGCCTCGCAGGAATATGCCAACAAAGGTTTCCCCGCGAGTTGTGCGATATTCTTTCCCAGAATCGCTTTAGACCCCCCACGCGCAGGTATCAAGCCCAGAACATTCACGGTCAGTATGTCATCCGTTTATTAATATTAAAGTCGGCTACAGCCAAAATATCTGCGATGCGTTTGCCAGCATGACCATCTCCATAAATCGGTTCAGACGGGTAAGGGCCGTGCTGGATCTGTTTCTTGACTGCATCAACAATTTGACCGCGGTCATATCCTACATCAATGACATTGGCACCACGTTCACGATCAATTTGGCGAGTACCTACATTCACCGCAGGCATCCCTAAATATGGACCCTCACGGATCGAGGCACTGGAATTGCCGATTTTGCATGCGCAACGTTTCATCAAGCGCACATATGTCTCGACAGAGAAATTCTTGTAGAAACGAATGTAATCATGCTCATAGTGCTCACGGAATTTTCGCATCCCACGGGCGACATCCTCAGATCCCGCATCTACATTCGGCCAAAGCATAATTGTCGGCATTTGCAATTCATGTATTGCCATCAAGGTTTCGGTAATCTGGTGTTCACCATCACCATACTCTGTCGTAACCGGATGCTGCGAAACCAACAAAAAGGGTTCTTCGAGATTTATTTGGCCTCCCACGCCTTCATATTCTAACCAGGCACGCTCAGGCAGGCGATTATTTTCATCCGCAATCTCTGCGACAAGATCAATGCGCGGGCAGCCCACTACGTGAACGACCGATGGGTTTTCCCCCATTCGAATGATGCGCTCGGCTGCATCCTGATTAGCTGGAAAGTGGATGTGAGAAAGTTTCGTAACAGCGTGACGGATATTCTCATCAATCGTCCCAGAAATTTCCCCACCCATAGTATGGGCCAGGGGGATATTCATATAAGCTGCGGCGATGGCCGTTGCCATAGTCTCAAACCGATCGCCTACAGTCACAACGACATCGGGTTGGAGATTGTCGAAAACAGTCGGCAACTCTAATAAACCCAAACCTGTAGATTTGGCCATCGTTGTAGGAGTTTCACCCTCAATGATCATAAGAACTCTGGCATCGGGTATGAAGCCATCGGCTTCAACTGTCTCAACCACCGCGCCAAAACGATCTAATAATGCAGAAGCGCCTGCAACAACCTGCAATTGCAAATCTGGATGATCTTGCACTGCATGCATTACACTTTTGATACTGCTGTAATTCGCTCTAGAACCAACAACTACACAAACTTTTTTCATTTGTACCATCTATTCTTCAATAAAATCATCTTCAGCGAAAATTACTCCCGCCAAAATGTCATTACACACTTTTTTCCCTAGGAATTCATCTAATCGAGCTGCGGAAATCCCAGTGCCAGGTTTTTTGATACCGATCAACTCGCGGGTGAGTATTGTGCCCGCGGGGATATCAACCTGAGCTACCAAACTTTTTTCGAAAATACGCTTCATGTCAGCGTAAGGCCCTACCTGATCTTTCTCCACCGGGTTTACCAGCATTGCTTCAATGGCCCTTACTCCCTGAACCAAATCGACCATCTCACGCGGTTCCAACGAATGCAGCGCATCGCTGCCGTACATTTTCCGGCTGAAGGTAAAATGCTTCTCTATCACTGTTGCTCCCAAAGTCACTGCCGCGAATACAGCGTAATTTGTCAGCGTATGATCCGAGAGACCAACAGGCACCTGATATCGCTTTGCCATCTCCAACATAACATTAAGACCAACTTGCTCGTAGGGGCAGGGATATTCACTGGTACATTGAAGCACGGTCAGTTCTTCATTATGCTTTTTGATGACTGCCACGGCGCGATCTAACTCATCCCAGGCACTCATCCCTGACGAAAGAATGACCGGTTTCCCGAGGCGGGCGATCTTTTCCAGCATTGGAAGGTTGGTCACTTCACCCGATGGAATCTTATATTGAGGCATTTCAACTGATTCTAATAAGTCAACAGCCTCTTCAGAAAATGGAGAAGAAAGAAAAATCACATCGTGGTCATCACAATGACTTTTCAATTTCTTCCATTGATCCATGCTAAAGCCAGTCCGTCGGAAATATTCGAACCTCGGCTCACCTTTGAAGTATGGCGGCATGGGTGCATCAGGCAAAGTTTCTGCTTCGGGGATATGCGTCTGAAATTTAACCGCATCAACTTCGCATTCGGCCGCGGCTTCAATCAGCTTCTTGGCATTGCCAAAACTGCCATCGTGTACTGAGCCAACTTCGGCAATAATAAAGGTTGATTTTTGATTTGAGTTCATATCACAGAAACCTACGAGCGAACAAGCTCCTGGATCCCTTCAGCAAGTCGAACAGCAGCCTCTTCATCCGAGATTGCTTCGATTCTCAAATGCGGTTCGACAGATGCAGAAATGGCAGTCTGCTCCAAAGCATACGCAAATAAACGCAATTTCTTGGGATCAACCCTATAACCTTCGCGGATCGCATCAATTGCATTCTCACAACTTTCAGTTGTATCGATCGTATAAGTACCCTCACATCCTCGATACCAAGGATAACCAAAGAGTAAAACCGGCTTACCACGGTGCAATGCTTCCCATCCCACGGTGCCCGTAACCGCAGCAACCGCCTGCGCTCCATCAATTAGGTCATATGAGTTTATCGGCATTGGAACCAACGTAACATTGGGTTTGATTGCTATATCATCATAAAAATCTTTCGATCGGCCGCTTTGGGCGCGATGGAATTTCGATGGTGAAAATCCAAATGGATGGTCTTTCACATAAATATGCCAACCTTCTGGAACTGTCTTCGACAGCAAATCAACCATTAGATTCTGATCAACGTAAAACGATCCCATAGGGGATGTTGTACGTTCAGGCTGGAAACTCAATGCGACATAAATATAGGGGTGGTCAAAATCAACCTCACCGGCCAATTTGTGATAATGGCGAATGAGTTTGCGTATTTTGAGATGAGAACCCAATCTAAACATCTTATATTGGAGCCAACTCATCTTTGAATCTTCTAGCTTCTTATACTTTTGCTTCAGATAATTAGGCGGGGGGCGGAATCTAGAGAGCCAGATTCTTTTTTGCTTCTCAATATAGGCACGATAGCGTTGTACATCGATAATTTTTTGGAATAAGTTCTTCGAAGGAGAACGTAACCCTTCATAAGGCTTTTCTTTGTATACACGCCGCACATAATCAGGAGCATCATAGTAGGAACCTTGCAATCCTTGCAAAAATTCTTCCATACCATCTGAAAGCGTTGCAGACTCGAACTGATTCCCATCAAGCAGCTGTTCATATAACTTGTTGATGAGAGTTGGCCCCATGAAATCATCCATAACGATCGTCATTCCACGCACAGGGATACTCTCGAACATGAGTGTTTTTATTCCCCGCTGTTTGCAATACTCATAGAGCATATAATCGAAAATCAAATGTGGGATGACGTTAAACACTACAACATCTGGCTGGAGATCATCCAACACAGTCTGCCAATACATCATTTGCTTGTGAAGTAATCGCACGCGGTCGTTGTAGCCAAATGATCCCAAGGCATCAATGCGATCCATCATCCGTAGAAGAATTAATTGACTAGCTGTGTTTTCACTGATAATTCTAGTGTCGATCGGGTTGAAGGCGCGTGAATTGTACTCATCAGCAGGAATGCCTTTGATAGCATCAAATACGGAATGGAAAATCGTGCCAGGGAAATCGCGCATCACCTCACCCTGTACTTGGGGTTTTCCAACCCAATAAACCGGTTCCCACCCGTTTTGTTTTGCTAAATGCTTTGCCAGGTATAGCCAAAAAGTCTCACCAAACCCAGAATAGATCGCTTTTACCATCGCGTTATTATCCTAATCTCCAGGAGTGTTCACACAAGAGATCACCATCATTAGGATGCAGGGGGACTTTTCCGCTGCCATAATAATCGCCACCCACGACATCGAGTGTCACTGCTCGAATGACACGATCAGCTTTGACGCCATCGATATCTGCCCCTAGATCAATGAAGTATCGTCCCGGTCGTAGCGAGAGACGGGGAATTCGGCAGATGATTTTTCCTTCTTCAGGGAGAGCACTAAAACTTTGGGCTGTCAGTTCTGTTCCAAGCCTCAATAGACCTTTGGTAAATGCATCTCGCAGCCAGATAATAATACTGGCATTCTGGATTTTTTCGGAATGGCTTTGGTAATGAAGCACAAATTCAATCGCTTCACCTGCAACTGCCGCATCAACAGCAGCCCCATTGGACCCAAGTAATTGAAATCCTGTAAAACGAATAGCACCATTGCCTTGCCGATCTGTACGATCTGCAATTTCTGTATGCCATTCCCCTCTTTCACTGGCAGTGACTAGATACTCCTGAACGACGCTATCGACATCACCATCCACGATCGCTTTCCCACCATCCAACAGCACAGCTCGTGTACAAAGATTTTTGATAGCGCCCATATTGTGGCTGACAAAGATGACTGTACGCCCACTTTCGGCTACTTCAGACATCTTACCCAGGGATTTCTTCTGGAAAGAGGCATCCCCAACGGCCAGGACCTCATCGACTAACAATATTTCCGGATCCAAGTGCGCTGCGACAGCAAACGCCAATCTCACTGCCATACCACTGGAATATCGTTTTACAGGTGTCTCGATGAATTTACTCACACCAGAAAATTCGACAATTTGGTCGAATTTCCGATCGATCTCTGACTTCCGCATTCCCAAGATTGCGCCGCTCAAATAGATATTTTCGCGTCCAGTAAGTTCGGTGTGGAAGCCTGTGCCCACTTCCAATAAAGATCCCACTCTTCCGAAGATATCTGCAAATCCATGCGTTGGTTCTGTAATACGAGATAAAATCTTCAGCAAGGTGCTCTTACCAGCACCGTTGCGCCCAATTAACCCGATGACTTCACCTTCATTGACATCAAAGGAAACATCATTGAGCGCCCAAACTTCTTGTTTCTTGGAAAATGTGGTTCGGCGTAATGGATTCTTAACGAAATTTAACAGGTCTTCCTGCAATGTACGCGATGCTGCCCCCCCAGTAGTTGAGTCAATGCGGTAAACCTTGCTGATGTTTTGAATACTTATGGCAAGATTAGACATTAGATCACATCCGCGAAACCACGTTCAACACGCCGAAATACCAGGGCACCAAAAAAGAAAACGACTAATCCAGCAGCAAGGGAGATTCCAAACGAAACCCAGGAGAACTCACCTTGCCCCAGCAAAGCCCAACGGAACCCTTCAATTATCCCCACCATTGGATTTAGAGAATACAGGGCCATCCATTGATCAGGCACAATGCTGCTGGCGTATGCTACCGGCGAGGCATACATCCAGGCCTGGATCAAAAACGGTAGAGCATAAATAAAATCTCGATAATGCACGCTAAATGCTGAAATCCAAAAACTTACCCCAATAGCAATCAACAAATTGACGAATACCAGCCCGGGTATCGCTAACAAATTCCAGGTAAGCGGCACCTTATAGATTAGAAAGAGAACACTTATTGATGCCAATCCAACTAGAAAATCCACCACCACAGAAAATGAACTGGAAATTGGCAATATCAGGCGCGGAAAATAAACCTTGGAAATCATCTCCCGACCGCTCACCAGGCTGCTGCCGGCTCGTTGAAGAGATTGCGCAAACAATGTCCAAGGCAATGTACCAGCGAAAGCGAATAACAAATATGGCGAATCATCTGAAGGCAATTTTGCTAATACACCAAAAATGACAGCGAAAATACCGGATGTCAATATGGGTTGCAAAATCACCCATGCAACGCCCAGCGCAGTTTGTTTGTAGCGCAACTTCACATCTCGCATGGCCAGTATCAAAAACAGGTCACGAAAAGACCATAATTCGCGCAGGCTTAGTCCCGACCAACCGCGCGACCGCTGGATACGAACATGCCAAGATGTTTTTTTGGCGCTTCTTCTTTGTGTTTTTTTCTTCACGTAAAGTATCTTCTCATTCTGAATTCGGGTATGAATTCTGTCACGAAGGTGTGTGGCTGTCAAGTGAGATATGTTTCGTAGGAAGCTTGACAAACCAAATGCCACCTGAGAGAATTCAACTAAAGGATATTCAATATGTCAACTGAATCATTCGCATTTCTGACAGGTGAAATAATATTCTTGCGGCCATTACTCGAAAGTGATGCCAATGGGCCTTACCCCACCTGGTTTAATGATGAAGAAGTCTGCTGGGGGAATGGGCATCACATATTTCCTTACACTCCCTTGGCAGCCAAAGCATATATCCAACATGCTACGGAAACCCGAGAAAATCTAATACTTGCCATCGTTACACGGGAAGACAACCGTCATATTGGAAATATCGCCCTGCAAAAGATCAATCCTGTCTATCGTTCAGCTGAGTTTTCCATTATCATCGGCGACAAATCCGCTTGGGGAAAAGGGGTTGGCAAAGAAGCCGGACGCTTGCTCTGTGACCACGGCTTTCGCGCACTCAATCTCCATCGCATCTATTGTGGAACATTCGAAAACAACGTTGCAATGCAGCATTTGGCAACGTATTTGGGGATGAAACAAGAAGGAGTACGCCGTCAGGCTGCCTTCAAAAATGGTAAGTACCTAGACATTATCGAATATGGGGTACTAAAACCTGAGTACGAAGCCCATTGGGCTTGATTACCTGAGCACGTTTTCTGCCCACAATCCCAACACCACCAAAGCATAAATCCTTTTGCCATGATTGGCACGGCCAGCAGCATGCTCTTCTAAAAGCCGCTGGCGAGGTTGGGATTCAAACCATTGATCCAAAGGACTCTGGGGATCAAGGATAACATCGCGTGCCCAATCAGAAAGCGGCCCTCGGAACCAGTCCCCTAACGGGATCCCAAACCCCTGCTTTCCTCTTGTGTGGACGCGTGGTGGCAAATCCCTAGCAAAGGCCTTACGCAGCAAATATTTCCCCGTGCGACCGCGGACCTTCATGTTTTCTGGCAGACGCGCCGCCCATGAAGCCAGTTCATGATCTAAGAACGGCGAACGGCCCTCTAAGGAATGCGCCATAGTCATGCGGTCGGCTTTGACCAGCAAATCTCCCGGCAGATAGGTGTGTATATCTGTGAAGAGAGTGCGATCCATGAAGCAGTCAGCAAAAGCATCCTCGAATTCGCTTACGAGAAGGGCTTCCGCCGGGCGTCGGGTGAATTGAGTACGGTACTCTTCGCGCCACAGATTCGTTTTCCATGCTGGCGAGAAGTAGGAACCCCAACGTAAGATACTAGCCCGCGGATCGATAGATGCGAGCTGCTCAAGACGTTTGAGCCCATCAATCAGGTTGCTGCCCACAGGGCTGTCTTTTCGATTAGGTAGCATACGCGTAAGAGCAGGAACCATCTTCTCGGTCAGGATCAACGGCAACTTCGTATAACGATTCGCCCAAGGATCCAGCCAATAACGATGATATCCAGCAAAGGCTTCATCCCCCCCATCCCCATTCAAAGCAACGGTAACATGCTGCCGGGTCAAGCGTGCCAGATGATATAGCGGAAGCGCAGAGGGGTCAGCAAGCGGCTCCCCAAAATGAGTGATCAGTTTCGAGATTGTAGCGGGGATATCGCCAAAGGTGAGTGTGAACTCTTGATGATCTGTCGCATATCGCTCTGCAACCGCCCGGGCGTAGGGGAGTTCGGAAAATGAAGCTTCTTCAAAACCAACCGAGAAAGTTTTCACCGGCAGCGAGCTGGCCTGCGCCATCAACGCTACAACAATACTCGAATCAATACCACCACTGAGATGCGCGCCCAGGGGTACATCGCTGATCATGCGCATCACCACAGCATCCTGCATTCGGAAGCGCAGCTCTTCAATGAGCTCATCTTCTGAATCAGTTAGTTTTGGTTCATATTCCAATTGCCAGTAACGTTGCACGTTTATCGACCCACGTTCAAACGTGAGCTTGTGAGCGGCCGGAAGCTTGAATATTCCTTCATAGGGGGTCAGCGGCTCAGGGATGTATTGCAGACTCAGGTAAAGGTCAATCGCCGGGAAGTGGATTTCGGGGCGCGACGGCAGGGCTTCCAGTAGGCTGGATAGTTCAGAACTGAAATAAAGCGTATCACCAGTCAATGTATAGTAAAGTGGTTTTTGTCCAAGGCGATCGCGGGCGATGAGTAAGCGCTGCTTATTACTATCCCACAGCGCAAATGCAAACTGCCCGCGCAGATATTGAATGCAATCATCGCCGAAATCTTCGTAGAGATGGACAATACACTCAGTATCCGTTTGAGTGCGGAAATGGTGCCCCCGGGCTTCCAGATCAGCGCGCAAAGATGGAAAATTAAATATTTCTCCATTAAAGACGATCCACACGGATTCATCTTCGTTTGCGATTGGCTGATCCCCCGTGTTTAGGTCAATAACCGCCAGTCGGCGCATGGCCAATCCGACTCCAGGCGCAAAATGAAATCCATCACCATCCGGGCCGCGGTGAATGATGGCCGCATTCATAGCTTGCACCAATTCCCGGTCTACTGGGCGGTTATCTTGATGTGTTATTCCGCAAATTCCGCACATAAGTCTGTTTACTGTATACTGTTTACTGTTTCAACCAAAGCCAGATATTGTTTCGCAATCCGGCTCCACGAATAACTAGCTTCAACGAACTGGCGGCTTGCTGCTCCCATTTTCTGCCGCTGAGTAGCGTTCGCTATGAGTTCAGTTAAGGCATTGCGTAAAGCACGGGCATCTTCCGGGGCAACTAACAGCCCGTTTTCCCCATCAACCACCAGCTCTTCATTTCCAGCAATCCTTGAAGCGACCACAGGCAAGCCGCACGCCATGGCTTCCAGGACCGCGTTAGGCATCCCTTCGTGTCTGGAGGGGAATACGAATAAATTCGCTTCTTGCAATTGTGAGACCAGGGCATCGCCATTTAACCAGTTCTGAAATTGCACTCGATCCGAAAGGCCGTATTTTTGCGTCAACAATTCCAACAATTCACGTTCCGGGCCATCTCCAACCAGGGATAACTGCCATGGATGATGTGTCAAGTCCTTCAGCGCATCGAATAAGAGATCCAATCCTTTTTGATATACCAGCCTGCCCACAAATAGGATTCGTGTTTGTTCCCAATCGCGATCGGCTGGCGCATAATATTGCAAATCGACACCATTGGGGATCACATCGATGGGCACACGATCATCAAATGCTGCTGCCAGATTCTTCAAACCAGTGCTGTTGGCAACCAATCCAGATGAACGCCGCCAGATTCGACGCAGCAAGGGTGCGATGAGTTTATGGTAAAAGGCAAAATCATAGGGTCTAAATCCGGGAACGTCGCCACCTCTAAGAGATACATAATAGGGGATGCCCGAGACAATATTCGCACACCAGGCTGCTGCTCCACTGGGGACACCGAAAAAGGCAATAATCACATCTGGGCGCCATGTCCGCAATGATGCCAGCGTCGAAATACTGCTGGCAACCATAAAGATGATCTGCTCTAATGCGCTGGAACGATCCAATCGACGGCGTAAAGCTTTTATGCGTAAAATTTGCACCCCATCTTGCTGTGTCTCACGCGGCAAGTCACCGAAATGAGCTGTCAAAACGGTTACTTCTTGCCCAAGCTTTACGAGTTCGCGGGCAATATTTGCGCTGGCATTCCCAGCACCACCCCCAATGGGTGGATATTCGCTATTGATAATCAGTATGCGCATTTGATGATTTGGACGGAGCAGATAATTTAAGGCGAGATTTCAGCTAAAATCTGCTGATTCTCAGAAATTACAGGGCAGTTTTCGACGTTCGGCCTGGGGAACAAGATTTGAGCGTGTACTACTCTGAGAGTCAGACGCGGCTGGTAGTAGCACAACAGCGGCCTGGAAACATATTGCGCCCAGACATTATGTTCTTCCGACCATGATTCATCACGATCTTTGTAACGTTCAACGACTTGGTCTGAGACGATAGCTGCAAAACGCTGAGATTGCAGATCCGCATAGAAGTTATTCAAATAAGCTGGATTCCTCGACATGGTCATTTCCATGAAGAAAACCTTCTCATATTCAGGGATTAACGGCACATCAACCTGGTCATCAAAATGTAAGAGATGGCGCTGCGAGATAAAGATGATATCTTCAACATCACTGGAGGTATAAATCAATAGGTTTTTGGGGTTAGAATAAAAACTCTCTTGTGGTTACTAAGTGGAGAATACTGATACTGCTCCAACAGAGGTAGTAAAACATGTTCCACCCACCTATTATGCTCCTCATGAAATGGCTCAGCAGTAGTTTTTCTAGTTAATTGAAAACGATCAATTACTATTAGCGAAAATCGCTGTCGAGATATATCATCATAGAATATATCCAAATAAGACTCATTCTCTGCATTTGCCATTTCCGCCAATTCAAGTTTTTCATAATCGGAAACTAAGGGAATATCTTGAACAAAGTCAAATACTTGCAATTGGCGTTCCGTAATAAATAATACTTCTCCAGATTGCGTATTAGAATCTTCTATCAATCGATTTAATACTAGTAAATCACTTTCTTCAGCAATCCGATCTCTATTGGTAACCGTTCCCCCAACTTGTAAGGCAAAGATTATTGGAATGACCACAATTATGGCCCAAACTATTTCAGGAATCTGTTTTGGTTTCATTATCGCGGAAGTTTCCGTTTCAGGTGCATCTATGCCAAAGAATAAATATCCTCCAATTACCATCAAGAGCACATAATAGGCATCCAAATTGTGAAGGTTGCTACCTCCACCAATCTTTACACTGACAACCAACCCTCCTGCAAACAATAATGCCAACATCCCTACAATCACAATTATCCTCGAGAGATGCCAGCGCTTTCCATCATTCCGCACACGGAAATATATTACTAACCATATTGGAATCGAAGAAATGATTGAAGCTAATAATATACCAGGGGCAAATGTCGAATTAGGCCATAAACGATACCATAACAAATTTGATGGCGAACTTAAACTTAACTCCTTTACCGAAACGCCTACTAACTTAACATAAATGGGGAATATAAAATATGCAACAAACAGTCCACTACTCCATCCTGCTATACGCAAAAAATATTCCCAAAAATTATTAAACTTTGATAATGGGGTTTCAAGAACATACAATGAAACCGCCAAAAAAACTGGCACAGGAATCCAATTTATGCGGCTAAGACCAGCCCAAGCAGAAGCGACTAATATTGATATTAGTGATTGAAAAGGCTTACCTTTTTTTACTCCAAAAAAGATAATCATCACACATACGAGTAGATGGTAATAAACTGGCCCTTGGAGTAAAAACAAAAATACCCATGACGAAAGTGTAAGCAAGGGTAAAAATCCATGTAGTTTAAAACGTTTTGCAAAAAAGTGTGCGCTACCACCCGTCAATCCGATCCATAACAATACTTGCCAAAGACGATGAAGCCATATTGATTCTGTTGAGAAAATGAATGGAATTGATAACATTAAGTATCGACTAGGGCGAAAGGGAAATAGTGGAACAAAATTACCAAATACTTTTTCTGAAAAGAATAATGCCCCATAATAATACCTGCTTCCTTCAGACCAACCCATTGAAAAAGGTGAGTTCGACACTTCGGGGATAAAAGCCATTATCCGGTAAATCAGAGCTGTCAATAGAAATGAGCTGACAAGAGACAGTTTGAATTTGTTATCAGTTACCAAAGGTCGAAGTGCGATAGCACCAAGCGATGCTGTCAAAAAAAACAAGAAAAAACGGGCGTACAAACCCTGAAGGGTAATTTGCTTCCCCCACATTACAAAAGCCGAGAAACCTATTGAAAGAATTATCATCGCTCCTACAGAAATTATTCTGTGAGAAGGCCACCATCTTCGTACAAAAACATTAATATTATTTAATATGACAAAGAAATAGCTGGTCCAAATAAAAATCACCCCCCCAACCACAAACAGACTTCCTATCAATACAACTGGCCACCAAAAGGTGCGTAATGAAAAAAGAACGCCAAGTTTGTTCAGCGTCTGAGAAATCTCTATAATGACCGCAACCGCAAGCAGCAGAAAAACAAAAAAATATATCCGCAAGAAATATCTATCTCTAGTTGTGTTCATACAATTCCTGAGTTTATATACAATTTCCAATTATTCTCTTGAAGAATTATTCTTCGAATTTTATTTTTTTACGGATAATATATGTTGGTTTTTGCTGTGCTTCGTGGTAAGTCCGCACCTGCAATTCTGCCAGCAAGCCCATCAAGATGGATTGAAATCCCATATACATGAGCATCAAACTGACAGGGAAAAAAGGTGATTCGAAAACCGAAACTAAAGTAATTAAACGGCGCACCACCAGAAATGCTAACAACAGGGTGCCCAAGCCCATCATCGCCATCCCAGGACCACCAAAGAGGTAATTGGGCTTATGTCCATAACTGATCAAGAATTTCACCGTCAACAGATCGAGGATGACCTTCCCAATACGCTCGAGACCATATTTGGTTTTTCCATGTTCCCGAGGATGATGCTGCACGGGAACCTCGATGATGCGCGCGCCGACGTATCCGGCATAGGCGGGGATGAAGCGGTGCATCTCACCATAAAGACGGAACCCAGTGATGACTTCTCGACGGTAGGCTTTGAGTGTACATCCATAGTCGCGCAGCTTGACGCCAGTAACCCATGAGATCAACCAGTTAGCAATCCGAGAGGGCAATGTGCGCGTTATGAAGGTATCTTTACGTTGTATGCGCCAACCACTGACCACATCATAACCGTCTCCCATCTTCTCGATCATCATTGGGATATCGGCAGGGTCATTCTGCATATCGGCATCCATCAAGACGATGATGTCGCCGTGGGTGTTATCGATCCCGGCCGCGATGGCCGCTGTCTGGCCAAAATTGCGCCGCAGGGCGATCACGCGTGTATGTTCTTTGTCTTGTTCAGCCAGTTCGGCGAGCACTTGGACGGAACCGTCAATGCTGCCATCATCAACATAAACAATCTCCCAAGGCATATTGACAGTACTTAACGCTTTATGAAGAGCCTCGTGCAATTTATGCAGACTCTCACTTTCATTATAGACAGGGATTACAACGGATAGTTCTTCCATAATTAATTCTCTAATTCACACAAACATGGCGCATTGTAGCCTACCCATTTTCAGCGGTCAAGCTGACCCAATGCGCACGGATTTTCCAAAAATTCGATGGCTTTCATTCCACAGGTGATTTGCCTTCATCCTTGGAAACCAGCATGTCTGATATCCATAAGGCGCCGGGGAGAGTCTCAACCATCAATATAAACCGTGTAACTACCACCAAAGCCGATGCCTGCTCCAGGGTAGCACCCAACTGCAAATATAGGGTGGTCATGGTGACTTCACGCAGGCCAAACCCATTGATCGAAATAGGCAGCAGCGAAAGAACGTAGGTGATTGCCCCAACGCCAATCACCTGCGAAATGGTCACGGTTATGTCCAAGCCGCGGGCCAGAATCCAAACGGCAGAAAACACACTCAATCTGGCAACCAACGCTATTAATAATCCCCAACCCAGGGCATCTTTGCGATGCCTCCAAACCAGGAAAGCATCGAAAATTTTTCTAAGCCAGCGGGCAATTTGGCGCGGGATTTTGGTGATCCACGAAGTGATAAAGCCCGCTCCTACCATATTGCTAGACGATACAGCACCAAATAAACTGCCATACGCTCGAAACGATAACCAGGAAAAAGGCAGCAAGCCCATCATTACGAAAACATTCAACAGCCGGTCGACTACTACTGATGCGAAACTCACTGACCAACCAGTAAAACGAGCCGCGCTGACAATGCGTACCGTATCCCCACCGACTGTCGAAGGCAAAAAGTTCG
>CAZLNX010000004.1:0-51168 GCA_964560795.1 uncultured Anaerolineales bacterium
CGTGTTTTTGATTGTCCGACTGGCTGCCAAAGCCGTTGATGGCCAGGTCGGTAACTACGTCGGCGAGTGGCCGTACTTCGTAGCCAAGCAATTGATCATGCTCATTCACTCTGACAACAATGGTTTGCTCTTCGTCGCCAAAAATGGCTCGCAAGGCATTCAAGCCTTGTATGGTTTGGTTGGGATGTTGTTGATTGTCTTTTGCCATAATTACTTCTCTGCTTCCGCTTCTGCGGTTAATGTGATCAAGATATCCGTGATGCCCAATGTAGGGCTGTTTGTCGGAACTGGAACCGACGCCGTGGGTGTAGACGTCACACCGGGAGTTGGTGTGGCGGTGCCGTAGGATGGGGTGGGTAGATCGTCAAACCATCCCTCAGTCGGTGTAATGGTGGCTGTCCGGGTGCTGATCTCCGGAGGCTGCCAGGTCACCTGGCGATCCTGGGCTTCAATATCGGGGATCAACGCTGTAATCAGCAATGCAAACAGCGTCATGCCTGAGAAAATGAGCAGCAATTGATTTTGTTTCACAGCGCGATCCTCCCCAAAACCTCTGCGATCTGAACATCATCTGGTTCTTTGGCTTTCAACATCAGCGGCCGGAATAGGAATGGCCGCATCTCGGTGCGCTCGAAGGTATAGGGCAATCTGCCCAGGTTCATGCCAATGCCCTGGTCAGAGACAAAACGTCTCCAGGGTTCGTCGTGGAAGCCTTTCTCACTGCGGGCAATCGCGGATAGGGCCACATCTTTGTCATCAGGTTCGGCTAAATAGCCCAGGAATACGCTCGAACACGAACTGCGCACGCCAGCAGGGATCAAGGATGGCGATTGGGTGATGATCACGAAGCGTACGCCATACTTGCGTGAGTCCCGAAACATGTTGTCATACTGTTCGGCCACGGTTGGCGCGCCCTTGTTGTTTTCATCGCGCGCTCCTAATCCGGTGAAGATGATGTTGGCCTCTTCGAAGAACATCATCAGTTCGGCGTCGCCGGTGATCAATTGGCGTTCCTTTTGCTGCATCATGTCGCTGTAGATGATCCAACCCGCCCAAGAGAGCAGCCAGGCTTTATTGAACTGGTTAAGGTGCTTGCCGCCTTCCAGGATCAGAAGCGGCTTCTCACCCATGCCGAGTTCGGCCACGTCAATGGCATCCTCTCCGGCATCGAATTGGGCGGCAGTGGCCCCGCGTAAAAGTGACTTCAATCGTTCCAAAATCCCGTCTAAAATGCCGCGCCCAATCTGGTCCCGGACGGGCAGCGCGTCGCGGCGGCTCTCGATCTCCTTGTATAGATCGATCAGGCTGGCTGCTTTGGAGCGCAATACAGCGATCTCTTGCCGCTCGTGCAGGGTCAGGGAGCGAATGAGTGTGCCCACTGGGTACCCACAGGCAGCGGCTTCAGTTTCGTCAGCGACCTTGCCCCACAGGGGATCATCCAGAATCTTGGGATCATTGACCAGCACGCCTTTACTCAAATAAATCGCTTCCACGGCATCATAAAAACGGTGTTGCTGTTGCTTGACACCCAGTTGGGCCACGTTGCCGAAAATATCCACAAAGGCAGCCAACTGGATTTCCGGGATGATGTAGCGCGAGATCTGCAGTGGGTTCCAACGCAATGGACGCACGCCATATGGGGTCAGCTGGCGGATATCGACCTGGTCTTCGATGCCGGGCGCATTGAGCAGCTGCCGCCAGCCCGCGCCGAAATCCAAGACGACTACTCGCATGCCCCACTTGCGCACAATCTCATAGGCCAGACGTTCGGCACCCACCGACTTGCCGTATCCTGTGGCACCGGCAAACATCATATGCACAAAGCGGTCTCTGGCCAGCTTCACCGACGCATGGGTCAGGTCCCCAGTTTCAGGAGAGAACTGGTGTCCCATCAAGACTTCACCGGGCATATCAGGGTAGAAGCCCAGACTGTCTTTGGGGATGGCGGGGATCACCCTCACGGTGCCCTCGCGAAAGATGGCCGGGGCGGTGTAAGCCGCCAGTTGTTGGGGGGTAAGGACAGTAGAATACAATCCACCTAATGCCCCACCCAGAAAATCGTTGGGATCAGGCTTGCGTGAGGTGGTGAAGGCGAGAGCTTGGGAGCGTAGAAGCGTGGCATCTGCACCTTGAGGAGCAATCGTCAATACCGGCGTCGGGCTCTTGGGACCACGGAAGGCTTGCGGTGCTAATGCTTCACAAGCTACGGCACCATGATCGGATGCGGTCAGCAAAATGGCTTCACCCAGGAAACCACCCTCCGAAGCGGCTACGCTCAACAGCCCTTCTACGTCTCTCAATACTTCCGTCAGCCGGTCAGCCACATCATCCTCAGTCTGCCAGGAGCGGTTGAGCGAAATGCCCGGCACCAGGCCGGTTGACAAACCGCGCGTGATCCCGGTCATCGTGTTGCGGCTCACGTTCCAGCCCAGGGTATGCGCTTCCTGATGGCTTTCCCCCCAGCCTTCCTGTTTGGAATCGGCCTTCCCGACGGTATCCGCCCGGCCTGAGGTGAAAGATTCGCTCTCTCCCCACTGCCAGGAACGCGTCACCGCATCGGCTTCCATCGTGCTTTCGGCGCGTCCGTCGGTGTGCGATTTGCCCTCGGTGTGGGCTGTCCCCCAGGTTTCCGAGCTGCTGTTGGTGTGCGCAGATCCCGATGTGTGGGCCACGCCCGATGAAGTACCGCCCGAAGAACCCCAACTTGTGGTCGTAGCCACGCTGTTGGATACGCCATTGGATACGCCTTGGGTAGAGGAACCGGACTCGGTCCCCGACACATTTGCCCCGACATTCACTCCCCCGGATACGCCTGCACCAAGTGTGCCGGGTACACCAACATTGCCCTGCGCACCAGCATTTACCCCTGCCGAGACGCCCGTGCTGACCGATGCACCGGTGGTAGCTTGTTGGCTGGCGTTTTGCGATGATCCTTGTGTGACGGTTGTCGATCCGCCCTGGCTCCATCCGGAAGTTGAACCGGATGAGTGGGTAGTGGACTGGCTGGTGGTGTGGGCCTCACCTTTGGTGATGGCATGGCTGACGGTGTCCGATTCGAACACCGTATCCGCTTCACTGATGGTGAGCGATTGGCCTTCCGTGTGGGTCACGGCCACGCCTTCTGCCTTGGAAGTGCCTTTGGTGTGGGAAAAGCTTTCCGTGTGCGCCTGGCTGTCAGTATGGCCTTCACCCCAGGTGTGATTCTGACCTTCAGTGATAGACTCCGATCTTGTCTCTCCCAGCGTGTGGCCGCCGGAAAGCGAGTTGTTGAGCGCCGCCATCAGCGGTATGCTCAAGCTGGCACCGATGGAGATGGCCCCTCTTCGCCGGGATGCAACCTTAGAGGCTTCCCCGGCCACTCGGAACAAGGCTCGCTTCAGCTCTGAGTGGAGTAAATGATCAGCCGTCAATTGGAAGACGAAATCTTCACGCAGTTTGGCCAATCCTCGAAAGAGCATTTCGTTCTGTTCGCTAGACAGGTCATCGCCATCGTCCACCATACCGCCTTCCATCAGGCGGATGCCTTTGCGCCCATCGCGCGGATCGGGATGGCCCAGGATGGCGATCACATTCCTGGCCCGGTGGGTCATGAAGTCCAGATACCACTCGATCCAGCGCAGGAGCGGAGGCCTAGTCCGAGATTGTTGCTGGTTGGCCAACACAGCCTCGACAGCGTTTAGATTACGCAGTGCTCTTTTAGAAGCTTCTTCGATGCTGCCTCCATCGGAAGCAGATCCATAGAATTGCACCACGCCAACGTGTTCCGGAGTGTACATCCCGGCTGCCGTGTAGACAAAATCCACCCCGGCGTTGTATAACCCCTGGACTGCACCCCATTGTTTGCCCCAGGCGTTGTAGTCTTCGATTTCCCTATCATCTAGTGCCAAGGCGGTCAGCTCGCGCAGCGCTACGGCGCGGTAACGGTGCTGGCCGAGATCATCGACGATCTGGAACCAGAGATATTGGAATTGTCCTTCCTGGACTTGGATGCCGTTGTCGAGGATATTCATCGTCTGCCTCGTGTGCGAATCTGGGAGTACATCTCCTCGGGTGATCCTTCCAGCGGCGGGTGTGCCCAGACAGCCTGCACCAACATACCCAGGAAACCGACTGGGGCGATGATGGTGGCCACCCCCACAATGGTAGAGAGGTATACCTGTCCTTGAGCAAAGAGGCTGTCCGACATCATGGAGGGGGCTAAGAGTTTGTATATGGCGGCACCCAAACCGATTAGCGCGTAGGCGGCAATCCCGCCTGTCACTCGCCAGCGCAGTGTAGCCGGGTTGAACTTCTCCAGGCGAATGGTCAAAACACTGGCCAGTGCCATCACGAGCAGCCAGATACCCACAGCCGGTGTACCAAACACTGCTCCAGCCAACGCCATGCCACCGGCACCTATCATCCAGGGTCGCTGTGTTTTTTCCGTGGTGGCAACCAGCCAATACAATGGAATAGCTAACAGCACCCCGGTGATATGTTCAATCGCCAGGTATGCCAAAGCCAGGATACCGTTCAGCAACCAGATGAAGGGGAGAAAAGCGGTGTCAAGTGTCATGTGCTTGGGTGCCAGGTAATTGAGTGCCAGGTGTCAAGTTATCTCTTGCCAGGAGCTTTGCATGAATACACCTGACATCTGATACCGAAGCGCCTGACACCTTTCATCACCATGATATGGTCGCTTCCAACAGGTGCGCAGGAACCTGGAAAGTCTGCGATGCAATTTGGCCGTCGTGCTGGGTGGCAGTGACCTGAACGTTATATGCGCCGGGGTCTTGCGGGTCGAAGTGAAAGCGCAGGGTGGCGTTGGATCCCAACGATACCGATGGGGATGGATGCAGTGGATAGCTTCCCAGGACACGCGCGCCGGGATACGCTTTGCGCAGTTCACCGTTGATGCGGGCAATCGCTTCCGGGGAAAGAGTGACTTCGTTGAGTTGGAAGGAAGTGATATTGCCGCGTGGATCGCCAGGACAGCTGTTGGTCTTTGCTCCACCTTGAGCGGTGAGGGTCACATCCACGCCAAGCTCATCCGGATCCTGCCCTATGACCAGGGGATAGGGGGGTGTGTATCCGCTCATGCTCACGGTTGGCGCATGGTATTGGGGCGTGCAAGGTGCCGGTCTGGATGGTCCCGAGGAATGATGCTCATGTTCATCGTCGTTGTTGTTATTGCGCGCCGGAGCCGCAGGTTGGTTGCACGTCGGGCAATCGGCAGGGATGTACTCATAGGATGATGTGCCTCGGATCTCCATGATGTATTCTTCATAGTCATTCCCGGAAAGCGTGCTTTCTGGCTCCGCGCAAGCCGGATTGCTCCAACTGTCTGAGCCACCCCTGCGAGCGGATACGCTGCCGGATACCAGAATGGACAAGGCAATTGAAATCAATAGTGCGGTAATAGAACGAAGATTGGTTGTTGGTTTATTCATGGTTTTCTCCTTTGACATCGAAGGTGAGTTCATCCTGGCCAAACTCCAGGGTCCATTCCCCAGCAGGATCGGTTTTGAAGATATCCAGGACGTATAATGCGACCCCATCGCTATATATGGTTTCTACAGTGTCGCTGAAGAGTTCTTCCCTGTTTACGAGGCCGCGCAGATTGAGCGGGGCATCAGAACGGGTGTATCCGGTGCACCACACGAAGACGATGCTATCCAGCACTGGATCAGGGTACACGCCGCAGCCATCGAAAGGGGCTGGTTCTGCTGGATTGAGGTAATCGAAGCTGAAGGTGTATGATTTTCGCATCCGGTCACTGCCAGAGACATATAGCGTGTATTTGCCATCTGGGTATTTGTCCGCCTCATCAATTTCTACCGGGATGTAAATAGGGATGTTCCCACGATTGCTGACGGGCGAAACCGTATTGGTGTCAATCTGCCTCTTGTCTTCATGAATTAGTGTGGCAACCAGGGTATCGCCCTCATCGAAACCTTCCGCCAGAACGGTGACCATTTGTCCGGGCCTGTATGAATACCCTTGATGCTCCTCAGTGATGATGGGCATTGTGGGGAGTAAATCAACCGGTGAAGCACCCTGATCAGGTACTTCCCCTAAAGCAGTGAGCGTCGGTTTTTCTTCATCATCTTGATCTTCAGCGAAGTTCTCTTGATTCAGGTTGGCTCCAAGCGTGTGGGTTCCTAGATTTGTAGTTGCTGGAGAACAGGCTGTGATAATTATTGAGAGAACCAGGATGGGGCTTAGAATTACTCGTTTCATGCGGATGCTCCTTTGCAAAGTGACTTAAAACAAAAAGCGCCCTGATCTGGGCGGGAAATCTTGCTGCGATTCTAATTAGGCAGCAAGACAGGGGACTCCCGTCAGATAGGACACTACGGTATGGATTTTACACACGCGCTTGTGGTTTTGTCAAGGAATGTGGGAAAAAATGCGAAGTTTTGGTTGTCGGGACCGCCTGAAGTAATTTTAGCCCCACAGAAAGTTCGCAAGGGAATTTTGTCCCTGCGGACTTTTTTGTTTTAAAGATAGGGTGGTAATGTAAACTACCACTTGTTGTTCAAAAAAAAATATTGGAATGATGTTTTTGGACCCTAAGGGGATAGCGAACATTTATAAACTCAATCTTGACAAACTCATTGTAGGTTGCTAAAATGGAAACACTGTTTCCAAAATAAGTAAATGGTGTTGCTAAAATGGACGTTTTGGAGGATCACGCATGTCAAGCGTTGCCGTTGAACGAGCACTCATATTGCTTCGACATATCATCGAGAATGAGGATGGGCTAAGTATCCGAGAGGTCAGTCGAGAATTAGGCTATAACCCCGCAACTGTCCAAAAGCTGATCAATGCGCTCAAAGCGCAAGGATATGTTATTCAGGATGATCTTACCGATCGCTATCATCTTGGTCCGGGGGCGATCAATCTAGGCTTGACAGCGTTATCTCGGCTCGATGTGCGCCAGATTGCACGCCCGCACCTCGAGGTGTTCAGTGCGGAGAGTGGTGAAACCACCTTTGTTGCCATTGCACGTGGTGACCATGCTGTTTATGTGGATAAGGTTGTCAGCGATCACCCCATCCGTATGGATGCGCCTTTAGGGATCGATCGTCCATACAACTGCACCGCAATAGGCAAGGTGTTGCTTACCGGAATGAAAGATAGTGATGTGGAACGCTTGGCAGAAATCGGGGTCTTCGAAAAACGAACCGAGAATTCGATTATTGACATTGATGCTCTTTTGGAAGAACTCGGTCAGGTTCGTCAGCGCGGATGGGCGGAGGACAATGAGGAGTTTTCGTTAGGTGTAAGTTGTCTGGCGGCACCGATTTGCGATCATGAAGGTGTGGTCGTTGCGGCGCTGACCGTCAGTGGCCCCCTCGATAGGGTGAAGGATAAACACGAAGAGCTTGTCCAAAATCTAAAAAATAAAGCTGAACAGATTTCCAAAGAAATGGGATTTACTCCCTCGTAACACGAGAATGGATGAATAACGATGACCGCTTGGGTGAAAGAAATTCGAGAAGATGAACTAGTGCCTGTTGATCGAGCCCCTCAAGGGGTGTGGAAGCGCTATGTTTCACAGGAAGAAGATGGCCGCGGCATGATCTTCGGTATGGGTAGCCTGGCACCAGGAGAAGAGGTATCGCATACGCATGTTGATGAAGAGCTATTCTATACCCTCAAAGGTCAGGGGGTAGCGACATGGGTTGTTGATGGGCAAGAGTTCGCCGCAGAATTAAAACCTGGTACGGCGTTTTATAAAACCTCCGATATTCCTCATGTAATGCGGAATACGGGAACGGAACCCTTAGTGGGGATTTTCTTCAAGGTGTAAATATGGGCGGATTTGTCGTTGCGAGTGATCTGGGAACGGGAAGTTGTAAAACTGTGGTGGTTGACCGGCAAGCAAAGGTAGTCGGATCAGCTCAGGCAGAATATCCCTCCTATTACCCGCAACCGGGTTGGGTGGAACAAGATCCTGATGACTGGTTGCGGGCGGTGGGGACAACCATCCGGGCAGCCATCGCAGATGCAAAGATTTCTGCCGACAAGATCGATGCCTGGGGAGTCGTAGGCGTGACCCATAATGCCGTTTTGTTGGATAAAGACGGTGAAGCCCTGCGTAGTTGCATCCTATATCTCGATACACGCAGCCAACCAGAATGTGATGAACTATATAGTACTTGGGGGGAGGAAATCTTCCAGCGCACGTTAAATTCGATCACGCCAATTTGGACCTGGCCTCAACTTCTGTGGATCAAGAAGAATCAACCTGAGGTCTGGACCAACGTGGATCGCATCTTGTTTCAAAAGGATTTTGTGCGTAACAAAATTGCACCCTCATTGGTATCCGATTTGATTGATGTTCAGGGATCTCTGCTCTACGATCCAGTGGCTGAGGGCTGGGTGGCAGACTTTGTGGGCTCATTGGATTTGGGCCTTGATGTGTTTCCGCAGACCGTAAAAACCACAGACGTGGTCGGCCATGTGGATGCACAAGGGGCGGAATTGTCCGGGTTGAAGGCTGGAACGCCGGTGATTGCAGGCACAACGGATACGGCTGCCGAGGTGTTCGGCGCGGGATCCCTTAAGGTTGGCCAAGGGACGGTTAAATTGGCCAGTGTGGGCCGAATCACGTGTGTGACTGAAGAGCCGCTGCAAAATGAACATTCCTTGAATTATAGGCATGTGCTTGATGGACTTTGGTATCCCGGCACATCGACCAAGTATGCATCCTCGGCCTTTCGCTGGCTGCGGGATGCAGTTTGGGGATCGGTCTCCTATCAAGAAATGGACAAGGCTGCTGCTACGATTTCACCGGGTTGTGACGGTTTGATCTTCCATCCCCATTTGCAGGGAGAGTGGGTGCCTTATTGGGATAACCGGTTGCGAGGGGATTTTCTCGGCCTGACGCTGCGGCATGGTAAGCCTCATCTGACGCGCGCCGTGATGGAAGGCGTCGCCTTTGCTCTGCGAGCTGGAGTAGAGTATGCCGCCAGCATGGATTTGACCTTCAATGTCATGTCCTTGATCGGGCGCGGCAGCATCAGCAATATCTGGGCGCAGATCATTGCCGATACGCTCAACCGCCCCATTCGAGTCCCCGCAGAGCGCGATGCAGCGTATGGTACGGCCCTGATAACGGGTATGGGTATTGGGCTTTTCCCATCCGACGCCGATGAATTATCCGACTTGGTGGTTTATGAAAAAATCCGAGAACCATCATCTGCTTCCGTCGCGGTTTACGATGAGCTTTTCCATATTTATCAAGATGCAGATAAGGCATTGAAAGCGATTTCGCACCGCTTGAATGATTTCGATGAGAAATATTCTCTTAATTTGGAGGTTAGTACGTGAATATTAGTGAAATGCAATTTCGGATGATACTCCATGAGTTGATTGCCATTGTCGGCAAGGAGAACGTCATCACCCCTGAAGCCGATCGAACGGTCTACGGTGTCGACATTTACTGGGCGCCGCGCCTGATGATCGACCGGGGCAAAAAGCCACCTTTGGCCGATGTGATCGTTTTGCCGGCGGATGTGGAACAGGTTTCTGCGGTCGTAAAGCTGGCCAATGTCTATCGCATCCCTGTGATTCCCTGGGGTGGTGGATCGGGATCTCAGGGCGGCATCATGCCCATGTATGGCGGCATAATGCTGGATTTGAAGCGCCTGAACAAGATCAACGAGATCAACGATATCTCGGGCACCGTTACGGCCCAAGCCGGAATTAACGGTTATGAGCTGGAGAACGCCCTCAATGCCGCCGGTTGGACCCTGCCGCATTATCCGGCCTCGGTTCACTCTGCAACCCTGGGTGGGTACCTGGCATGCCGAGGGTCGGGTACTGTCTCCACGAAGTACGGCAAAGCCGAGGATATGGTGGTTTCGATGCAGGTCGTTTTGCCAACCGGTGAAGTGATCGAAACCTTGCCGGTGCCCAATCACGCCGCCGGCCCGGGTATCTTACAGTTGTTTGTGGGTGCCGAGGGCAGCTACGGCATCATCACTGAAGTGACCATGCGCTTGGAGCGCTTGCCCGAAGTGCGCCGCTTCCGCTCCTTCCTGTTCCCGGATATGCATGCCGGCTTGGAGGCCGGGCGCAATATTATGCTCGACCGCTTGCAGCCCCTGGTGATCCGCCTGTATGACGAGCGCGCCACCATCAAGACCGTCAAACGTGTGCTTGGCCAGGATGTCGATTCGGGTTCGTACATGGTGATCGGTTTCGACGGCTTCGGGGACATCGTCGATGCCCAGGAGCGCCATGCCTTTGAGATCATCAACCGCTATGGTGCAGAAGATCTAGGAGCCGAGGCCGGGCTAAATTGGTGGGAGCATCGTTACGATTTCTATTTCCCGCCCAAGGTGTTAGATTTCCCCTGGATGTTCGGCACCCTTGATACGGTAGCCACCTTCGACAAACTGGAACCCCTCTACTGGGCCAAGAAAGAAGCCCTGGAAGCGGCCTATAAAGAATGGGACCTTTTCTACTACGCCCATTTCTCGCATTGGTATCTGTGGGGCGTGATGGCCTACGATCGTTTCATTATCGAGAACCCGCCCGAGGATCCCGACGAAGCCCTGGCTTTGCATGATGAGGTTTGGAATCTGGCGGTCAAGGTCAACCTGGAATACGGTGGCGTGATCAACGAGCATCACGGTGTGGGCTTGAAATTATCTCGCCATGTGCGCAAACAATTTGGTGCCTCATTCCAGGTTCTGGAAGGCTTGAAAGATACCCTGGACCCCTATCACTTGATGAACCCCGGCAAGATGGGCTTTGGACCCCCACGTGTATAACGGTGTGATTATGAGTCGACTATCAGAACACAAACAAGCTTTATATGAACTGCGTTTCTCGCCGATGACCAGGCCGGCCGCTGAAGTGGCTAACCTGACCCAACTGGAAAGCCACTCGGTGCGCTCTCGCACTATGATCATGTGGCGCATTAGCGCCGGCCACCTGGCCTGGGGGCCGCGTGAAGTCGAGCTGCTGTACGAATCCACATTGGACAGCATCAGCGAAGCCTTTGATGTCTTCCATTACCCCATCAGCCAATTTATGCTGGATGCCCGGGCGGATGTCTGGGAAGCGGGGTTAACACCACAACATGTGAAGGATGTGGTTGCCGCCGAATCCGAGAAATCGGCCGGCGCTCTACCAAAAGTCAGAGGGGACACACTGCTGCTGGCGGGTGAAATCGCCCAACTGGATAATGTTGAATATGCGGAAACGCTAAGCAAGCGACTGCCTGATCTTCCGCAATGGGTCGCCCCAACAGGCGTGCTGCCGTACGTCCTGGGCGCTCGGGATGCTGCCAAAGCGCAGGCCGAAGCCACCGTCAAAGGTATTCAAGAGTCGGGTGCCAAGTTGGTGATTGCCGATGGGCCAGAAACGGCCTGGGGTTTGCTGAAAATGTATCCGGCATTGGGCGTTGACTTGCCTAAGGGTGTGGAAGTGAAGCTGCTTTCGGAATACCTTGCCGAGCATGCCGAGATCAACGCCAAAGATGCCGTCAAATCATTGCTGCATGACAGCCGCCCGGCTTGTCTGCTCGCCGATGAAATGCCTAATCATTTGGCCGTGATGCCGGGTTACCTGGAAGATGAAGCTGTGTTTGGCACAGGGGTGGTTTTTGAAGCGCCCCGAAAGATCGTGGATGCTTTGGGCGCTGAAAGAGTATTCGGCGCCTGGACACGCTGTATGGCCAAGTCTTGTGGTGCCGATGATGGTCTTTGGCTGACCTACCCGGAGCTGGCGGCGGGTTTGGCCCGTCAGCGCCTGAATTATGCCCAAGAGCTGGGCACAGAGATGATCGTCACTGATTCGCCTTTGTGCGCGGCCTATTTATCTGCACAGGCCGGCCAGGGCGATCTGCCCGTGCATTGGCTGCCGGAATTGGTATAGGAGTCTGTCTTGAAGGCATTGGTTTTCCTTGGCCCCAATCAGATGGCCTGGCAGGAATGGCCTGAACCGCAAGTACAGCCGGGCGAAGCCCTGGTGGCAGTTGGCGCGGTAGGTATCTGCGGCTCGGACGTGCACGGCTACACCGGCGAGAGCGGCCGGCGAGTGCCGCCGATGGTCATGGGGCACGAGGCCAGCGGGCGCGTCATCGAAGTGGGCTCCAATGCGGATAAGGATCTGATTGGACAAAACGTGGTCGTGCAGCCGTTCGTATATTGCGGCCAGTGCGATTACTGCCGGGCAGGTACGATCAATTTGTGCCGGGAGCGCCAGTTCCTGGGGACCAGCCAAAGCGGCGCCATGGCCGAACGCATCGTCATGCCGGCTAAGAATCTGCTGCCAGTGCCTGATGCTCTCGACCCGAAGGTGGCGGCTTTGACCGAGCCTTTGTCGGTGGCCATGCACGCTGCCCATCAGGCTGGGGATTTGAAAAACAAAACCGTGTTGATAGCGGGCTGCGGTCCCATCGGGTTGCTGACCTTAGTGAGCGTAAAGCAGCTTGGGGCCGGGCAGGTACTCGTGTCGGACCTGGTGCCGGAGCGCTTGCGCATAGCCAAGTTGTTGGGGGCTGACGGGGTGGTTGACCCCAGGGAACAGGACCTGCCCCAAGATGAGATCGATGTCGCTTTCGATGCTGTTGGCATCCAGGCAACCTTCGATCAGGCTTTCCAATCCTTGAAGCCAAAGGGTCAGTTGATCGCCCTGGGAGGCTGGAAAAAGGTTCAACTGCGCCTCTCACGCCTGGTTGCAGGTGAAATCCGTTTGGTTGGAACGTTCAACTTCACGCCGACAGAATTCCAGACCGCACTCAACTGGCTCGCCGATGGCGTATTCGATCCAACCCCTGTCATCAGCCATGAATTTCCCCTGGAAGATGGCGCCTCGGTCTTCGAGCGTTTAGCGAAACATGAATTAGAAGGTATCAAAATCATCCTGACTGGAGATGTAGAAGGTTAATCCATGAGCAAAACCATTACCGATCGTGATGGCCAGCCGTATGCGCTGACCCTAGAAGAGATCAAACATTGGGAGTACCAGAGCGAGACCACGCGCCGAGTTTTATTAGACACGCTGCACCGCTATGGCCGCGGTCATTCTGGCCCCTCCTTGTCGTTGATCGAAATCTTGACCACCTTGTATTTCAAGGAGTTGCGTCTGGACCCGGATGATCCCAAGTGGCCGGAGCGGGATCGTTTCATCCTTTCGAAAGGACACGGGGCCCTGGGGTATTACTGCTCCCTGGCGCAGCGCGGACTGATTCCCATGGAAGAGTTGGCGACATTTGAATCCCTAGGCAGTCGCTTGCAAGGGCACGTCGATTCGATCTGGCTTCCCTGGGTGGAACTGACCACCGGCTCGCTGGGGCAGGGATTATCGGTCGGCCTGGGAGTGGCCTTGGGAGCCAAGCGGTTGGAGAAAGATATCCGGGCCTATGTGGTGATTGGTGATGGCGAGTCCGAGGAGGGCAATATTTGGGAAGCAGCCATGGCGGCGGCCAAATTCGAGGCCGACAACCTTTGCTGCATTGTGGATTTTAACTCCCTACAAGGTGGTGTGACCTTGGAAGTGATGCCCAGTCTGGAGCCTTTCGCCGACAAATGGCTGGCCTTCGGCTGGCACGTGATTGACATCCCCGGGCACGATATTGATGCTTTGCTATCCGCTTACCATGAGGCCCGACAGACCAAGGGCAAACCGACGGTGATTATCGCCCGCACGGTCAAGGGCAAGGGGGTTTCGTATATGGAGAACAAAGTCGAGTGGCATGGTGGCACGGTGACAGAGCCATTATACGAACAGGCCATCGCCGAGATTGATGGACGATTGAGCGCATTGCAAGATTACGCGGTATTGAATTGAGGAGACCGATTGTGGATTGGGAATATTCTTCTTTACGAGAAGCTTTGGGCAAGACCCTGCTGGAGTTGGGCGGGGAAGTGGACAATATGCTGGTGATCAATGCCGACCTGCGCAACAGTGTCAAGACGATCTATTTCATGAACGAGTATCCAGAGCGCACCATCGAGGTCGGTATCGCCGAACAGAATATGGTCGGCGTGGCGTCAGGATTGGCCATGATGGGCTTCATCCCTTTCTGTGTTACCTTTGCGCGCTTCGCCAGCAAGAGGGCCGCTGACCAGATCTCGATGTGCGTGGATTACTGCCAGAACAACGTGCGCATTATCGGGGCTTATGCGGGCATTTTTACCGGCATGCAAGGTGTCAGCCAGCAAATGATCGATGACACAGCTGCCATGCGGGCCATGCCCAATATGACTGTGATTGATACAGCCGATGCCATTGAGACACGCGCCGTGCTGCGCTACGCGGTCGAACATGTCGGCCCGCTCTATATCCGCGTCGGACGTGATGAATGGCCGGTGGTTTTTGACGAAAACTACAAATTTGAGCTGGGCAAAGGGCATTGGGTGCGAGAAGGTAAAGATGTGGTGCTGATGAACTCTGGCGTGCTCTTGCCGTATGCCGTTGAAGCCGCTGAAATGCTCCGTGCAGAAGGCATCGATGCCGGTGTGGTCAATATGCCGACCATCAAACCCATCGACGAAGCTATGATCAATGACGTCTGCCGGGATGTGGGCGCCATCGTGACCCTGGAAAATCATAATGTCCAGGGTGGCTTTGGCAGCGCCGTGGCGGAAGTGGTTTCGAAGAATTATCCAACGCCGATGGAATATATCGGTCTGCAAAATGAATACAGCGAATCGGCCCCTAACGCGGAACTGGCGGACAAACACAAACTGACCGCGCCGTATGTGGCTGACGCGGCCAGAAAAGTTCTGAAAAGAAAAATGGCGCTGAGAACGATATCAAATTGAAACCGGGTAGTTGGATGGGCTTGGGAGATACCGTTCCACAAAAGTGAAGCGGTATCTCCACAGGGGCAGTAGGAGCCTTCCAGAGCCGATTGCAATTATCGGAGTTCAGGCTGACCTACCCCAGGATTATACCATTCAGGAAATTACGGAGAAGTAATGGCAGAGTTGAGCATCAACAGACGGATAAATAAAGGGAGAATTACCCCAGCAGGCATTATGAGACGAATCCGGCGGATTGCTGCATACCTTGCGGTCATCGTGGTAGTCGGCTCAATGGCCTTTCCCTTAGTTTGGATGGTGTTGTCTTCTTTCAAGCCAGAACGTGAACTCTTGGGGTATCCACCAACCTTTATCCCTAGCGAATGGAGCCTAGCGGCATATCAGGCTTTGTTCAAAACGGATTTTGGGTTATGGTTTCGAAACAGCCTGATTGTCTCGATTGTGGCAACATTTACCGCTGTTATTATTTCATCCTTCGGTGCATATGTATTATCACGTGCCCGCTATCGTTTTGTCGATTTATTTTCCAGGATCGTACTTTTTACCTATCTCTTACCAACAATATTATTAATTATCCCAATCTTCCGGATCGTCATCACGCTTAATTTGGCCAACTCCTTGGGTGGACTGATCGTGGTCTACAATTCCATTCTGCTTCCCTATGGGTTGTGGACCTTGAGATCCTATTTTGCGGGGGTTCCCCATGAAATCGAAGAATCAGCCATGATTGATGGGGCCACACGTTTCCAGGCTTTCTATAAAATTGTTCTTCCCCAGGCGCTGCCGGGATTGATTGCCACGGCGCTTTTCGCTTTCAATGTTTGTTGGAATGAATACTTGTTTGCCGTCATCTTGATAGGCAGCGGGAAGAAGTGGACGCTAAATCCAGGTATTCAGTCATTAGTTGGCGCATTGTCGGATCAGTCCATGACAGTGGTCATGGCTGCGTCTACATTAGCTACTGTGCCAGTTATCCTTCTCTTTTCAATATTGCAGAGATATTGGGTAGCTGGATGGGGCAGTGGAGCTGTAAAAGGCTAATTCGAAAGGAGGTGTCTTATCCAGAGTCGATTGAATTTTGTCCTAATAATGATAGTAAATCTTACTTAGTACAAAGGAGAAGATCATGAATTTTCCAAAAAAGATTTCCATCGTTGCGCTGCTTGTTGTGCTGGCGCTGACATTGTCCACATTTGTGGTTCTCGCAGAAGATGAAGGACCCATCATCATCCCATTCATAACCCAGGAAACGGATGCGGCCTCGATTGCCGTTTATCAGGCCATCATCAGAGAATATCAGGCTGAACATCCTGGCGTGCAGATCGATCTGGTCGTCAGCAGTGACCCCGATACCATGGGTGAGCGCATGATCGCGGCTGCCGCGGTTGGCGCTGACATGGGCATAGTCTCCATTAATGCTGCCCAATTCCAGGAATTCTACGATGCCGGTTTGCTGTTGTCCTTGGACTCAGTAGTCGATAGCATCGGCGAAGAAAACTTCATTCCTGGATCATTGGTATATGGTGGTGACGAGAGCGTCTACATGATGGGCTACAACGGTGGTGCCTACGGCGTGCTGTGGGTCAATACTGAGATGCTCGCAGCAGCTGGACTGGATCTCCCAACTTCGTACGAAGAGATTCTGGCCGCCGCAGAAGCCATGACTGTGGATACCGATGGCGATGGCGAAATCGATCAATATGGTATTGCATTGCCTGCTCAGGCACACGCCATGACGGGCTATGTGTTGATGGATATGATGTATGAGAACTGCGCTGGCTTCTTTGACAGCCAGGGTAACGTGATCTTTGATCATCCCAACACGTTGGATGCCATCCAGAAATATGCCGATCTATTGCAATATGCACCTGAAGCTGCCAGTGCCTGGGCTTGGGGTGACGTGATCAATGCTGTGATTGGTGAGCAGGCCGCCATGGGCTGGTACTATGGACGCTTGGGCGTCAACGCCTTCAACGCTGACCCCGAGATCCGCGATAAGCTGACCCCCATCCATTTCTTTGCAGGTCCGAACTACTCAAGCTTCCAGGGCTGGGATTACTTCGAGGTGTACTCTGGTGTGAAGCACCCCGAGGAAACCCTGGAGTTCCTGGAGTACTTGATGGTTGGTCAACCGATGGTTGACTTCCTGCTGACGGTCCCCGGCCACCTTGCCGCCGCAACCTATGGCCTGGATGATGCCATTTTGGCTTCTGAGAATGAGTATGTCCAGCGCTATCCGGACGATGTACTTTTCCTGTTCAGCGAAATGGGTTATGGCGCCAATGCAGCCGTTCAAATGGGTGCCATGGATCCGGATGCCTGTGAAATGGATTTCACTCTTAACACTATGCCTTGGAGTTCTGCCGTGTTCGGTGCCGACAATATTCCAGGTGCTGTGATTCACCAGGTCTTCATGGGTGAAATGACCCCAGAAGAAGCTTGGGAATGGGGCGCGGAGCAATTGCAAGCTGTCTCCGACGAATGGAAGGCGGACAATCCAGATTGGACGCCCCCAGAAGGATAGACTCGAGCAATCGATTTTATGGGAGGCCCATTCCGGGCCTCCCTCTCTTATAATTCCTTGCTTAATGTATCTGAAGAACTATGAATTTGAATCGTAAACAACAAGACCTATTATTCGTAATCCTGATGATTTCACCTGCTGTGATTACGTTAGTGGCGCTGAATGTATATCCATTACTCGCCGCACTTGAAAGCAGTTTTTTCAAAATTCACCCGGTTACGCGCGAGATGTCCTGGAGAGGCCTGGCTAATTTTGAAAAATACATCATCAATTTGGATTTTTGGAAGGCGGCGGGCCGATCAGCGGTATGGACGATTGGTGGTGTTTCATTGCAAGTGCTTATTGGGATCGCAGTTTCGTTGTTATTACATTCCGAGTTCAAGGGAAGGTCCTTTGCACGGGCAATCGTCTTATGGCCGTATGTTGTACCTACGGTTGTAGCAGCCGTTCAGTGGCGCTTTATGCTCAACCCTTTGACAGGCATTATTAATTATATTTTTCATGATCAATTGAAAATCATACCTGACGTCAACTGGCTAGGCGATTCGGATTATGCTATGTGGGCTGTAATTGGGATGGGGGCTTGGAAACTGGTGCCCTTTATGATCATCATGTTCCTGGCACGCTTGCAAACCACCTCACCCGAACTCTACGATGCTGCCAAGATCGACGGGGCCAATCCCTGGCAAGAATTCTGGCACATCACGATTCCCTGGCTGCGTCCAACGATCCTGGTTGCCGCCTTGTTACGAACCATGTGGTTGTTCAAAGATTTCGACATGATCTACTTGATGACCCAAGGTGGCCCCCTTGCTTCAACCAGAACACTTCCCCTCTTAATATTTTTTGCAGCCTTCGATAAACGCAAAATGGGAGAGGCCGCGGCGATAAGCATCATGATGTTGATATTGATCTTGCCCCTAGCTTTCTTCATTATGCGCTACTATAAAAAGTCCGAAGAGCAGATTACTCTTTAGCAAAATATAAATGAAAATCATTGATACACACTGCCATTTGGGCATATCTAAGTTGTCAGGGTTAACAATAACGGAAGACGACTTACTTTCTTCAATGGATGAGTATGGTGTGGATATTTCCTTGGTCATGCCGCATGCCGTGGTTGATGATACGGAAAAAGCGCATCAGGATGTAGCAAAATTAAGCAATAAATACTCAGATCGATTTCGAGGCATCATCAACCTTAGTCCCTTGATCAATGAGGCTGAGTATGCTGATATTGCATCCAGCTTGATTCGGGACAGGGGATTCGTGGCTATAAAATTGAACCCTATGCAGCACCTGACCTCGCCAATGATGCCCAATGCGGAGAAAGTGTTTTCAACGGCAGCCAAACTCGAGGTCCCGGTAATCATCCATACCGGCCCAGGTATCCCGTGGGCGCTGCCCTCATTGGCCATTCCCAAGGCTATGGAATATCCTGAAACTCCTATAATCCTGGCTCATGCCGGCTTCGCGATTTTTACAGATGAGGCGCAAGTCGCGGCCATGGTGTGTAAGAATATTTATCTCGAGCCATCCTGGAGTACGGTGGAAGGCGTACGAACTTTAAACAACAATATTGGCTCTGAACGCATCATGCTGGGTTCGGACAATCCTGACAATCTGCCTGTCGAACTGGCCAAATATAAGGCAGCTCACTTGGAACCTGAAGATATGGAAAACTGTATGAGTAAAACGGCCACGCAGGTTTTCAAATTGGATATTTGAGCATGTTTCGATGAATAATCTGCAGGCAAAGGGCGGGGTAAAACGAGATCGATTAGTTGAAAAGACCCCCTTTTATTATGGCTGGGTAATATTGGTGACGGGTTCACTGGGTATGGTTATGACCAGCCCTGGGCAGTCATACTTTATTTCCATATTTTATGAGTATTTTCACCGGGACTTAGAGATCAGTAGATCGGCGATAAGTTTCTTGTTTATGATTGGCACATTGGTTGGCAGTTTTTCGCTACCGTGGATTGGAAAATATATTGACCAATGGGGGTCAAGAAAGATGGTTGTTCTCATCGCCATTTTCTTTGGGATATCAAGCATATTTATGGGTTTCATTAGATCAGCAGTGATGCTGGGGACCGGTTTCGTTTTGGTGAGAACCTTTGGCAAAGGGGGCATGGATCTGGTCAGCATAAATGTCATCAATCAATGGTGGGTAGGAAAAAGAGGTACTATGCTCGGTGTATCTGGATTGGTGATGTATATTCTGGGAATAGGATCTGTGCCGAGTTTAATCAATTGGTTGATTCCGCTAATCGGTTGGCGGGAAACTTATATTGGATTTGGGGCCGTCCTGTTGTTGATTATGGCCCCCATTGGATGGTTTACCTTTCGGGATCATCCAGAGGATTATGGCCTGGAACCTGATGGTAGAACCAAATTGGATGATGAGAAAGACGGGAAAAATGAAGAGCATTGGACTCTTCAAGAAGCTTTGGGAACACCCGCGTTCTGGATCTATTCATTGGGTATGTTTTCTATCGCTGTTGGGGGATCGGGTTTGTTTATTCATATGGTCGGGATCGTCAATGAAAACGGATTGAATTCGACGGTGGCTGCTGCTATATATTTTCCCATTGGTATGGTAGGCGCATTGATCGGTATGGGGAGTGGAATTCTGTCAGACAAGATCGATGCTCGCTATCTGTTAGTTTTCGGATTGATATTACAAACCGGATCTTTGCTGATGGCCCAGTTTGTAGAAAATATCTCGTGGGCAATCCTGTACGGGACCATATTGGGGGCTACTTTAGGTTTCCAAAGAACCGTCCGAGGGGTGATATGGGCGACGTATTTTGGCCGGGCAGCTTTGGGAAGCATATCTGGCGTTGCCGCTACCATGTTGGTGGTTGGAACCGCGGTTGGTCCTGTTCCCCTGGGATTGGCAAAAGACCTGACCGGTAGTTACAACTCTGCGTTAGTGATGATGTCGATTCTGCCATTGTTATTGGCCATTATCTGTACGATGATCAAGCCTCCAAAAAAGGCTGATGTGAAAGGAGCTTTATCGTGAGTCAGAAAATTTATCGCGGTGGCATGATCGGAGCCGGTGCCTGGAGCCGGGTGCAGTTGAATGCCTGGGCCGGTGTCACGAACGCGGATATCGTCGCCTTGACCGACCGCCATCCCGACCGCCGTACTCCGATTGTTGAGGAATACAAAATCGAACAGGCCTTCGATGATTTCGAGCAGATGTTAGATGAAGCTGAGCTGGATTTTGTCGATATCTGTACTCGCCCCTATTCGCATGCCGCACTATCAAAGATGGCCGTCGATCGCGGAATCCCGGTGCTTTGCCAAAAACCCTTTTGCCGCGATATCCCCGAGGCACAGGAGGTCGTTGAATACTGCCATCAGGCCGGCGTGCGATTGATGATCAATGAGAATTTTCGCTGGCAAGTCTGGTATCGTCAGATCAAAGAAATACTGAATTCAGGCATACTCGGAGACATTTTCTTCGCCAAATTTCACCAGCGCAATCGATTGACCATGCCGAGATTTGATCATGATCAGGGATACTTCACTGAGATGGAACAACTCCTTCTGTATGAAGTTGGTACCCACTTATTGGATGTCTCTCGTTTTATATTCGGAGAACCGGAAACCGTATATGCGAGACTGCATCAGATCAGCCCCGATGTGGTTGGGGAGGATGTGTATGCCTTGACCCTGGGATATCCAGATATGTCCGTTATCATCCATGATAGTTGGGCCTCGGTCCCTATACCGGAGATGGATCGACCTGATTTTGAACGCCCCTATCATCCGCGACTTGCAGAAATCGATGGCACCAAAGGAACTTTGGTTTTGAAGGCCGATGCCTCGATTGATCTTTATACTGATGATGATCACAAGCATTGGCCGATTGCAGATCAGGGCATGGTAGAGTCCCATATCGCTGCACAGCAGCATTTTATTGACTGTCTGGAGAGCGGCGAAGAATTTGAAACCAGTGGTGAAGACACCATCAAAACCATGGCTTTGGTTTATGGTTGTTATCGGTCCGCGCAAGAGGGTCGGGTAGTAAACCCTCGTGAAATGTTATAGCACTTTGGAGTGTTGGTGATGGGTATTCGACAACGCGATCTGTCTGATCTAAACTTGCCAGGTTTTCACAAAGGTGTCTTTGCCTATGAGCCCAGAGGGTTGAAGAAGATCTGGGTTCATTTCTGGATGAAGCAGTCCGGATTGACCGCGTTGGGAAAGCTGGCAACACGGATGGCTGAGTGGGCTGTTCCACCATATCAAGGCAAATTCTATTTGATGCGGGTCACACCAAAAGGATATATCTCTCCCAAAGCAACCTTGTATACCCAAGACCTGAAGATGGGGAAGCATTGTTTCATCGGCCCGGATGTGGTCATATTCCAAAAGCAGGGTGGAGGGCGTGTCGAAATGGGGGATAATGTGCTGCTCAAACACGATATCGTCATCAACACCGCTGGGGGTGGCTATTTGAAATTTGACGATAACGCTGATGTTCAGCATCACTGCATCTTTGCATCTGCGCTATCTCCCATGGAATTCGGCAGAAATGTGATGATCGCTTCGAACTGCTCATTCTTTAATTACGACCATGGCACATCTCGCGACCAACCAATGAACCTTCAGCCGGTTACAACCCGCGGGGGAATCTTTGTGGAGGATGATGTCTGGATTGGGGTAGGTTCAACAGTGTTGGACGGAGTCCGGATTGGTGAAGGGGCAATTGTCGCCGCGGGCTCCGTGGTCACGAAAGACGTGCCCCCCTATGCCGTTGTTGGTGGTTCACCGGCAAAAATAATCAAGAATCGTACATAATTAGGAGCGAGAGCATGATTGATCTAACAGGGAAAATAGCTTTAGTTACCGGGGCTTCGCGTGGGATAGGCTCTGGCATTGCACCGGTGTTGGCAGCCTGTGGCGCAGATGTGGCCATCAATTATCGTTCAGCGGTTGATCAAGCAGAAGAAGTTGCCTCTGCCGTCAGGGATGCTGGCGTGAAGGCTCTCACTATTCAAGCGGATGTGACCGAACCGGCCGAAGTAGAGAGTATGGTTCAAACCGTTGAAGGAAACCTCGGTCCCATTGATATCCTGGTTAATAATGCCGGTTTCAATTGGCTGAAACCAATTTTGGAGATTTCCGTGGAAGATTGGGATCGTACCCTGAACCTTAATCTGCGCTCCCATTTCCTGACATCCAAAATGGTGTTGCCTGGGATGATGGACCGTGGCTGGGGTCGCATCATTGGAATCTCTTCGATCTCAGGCCAGCGCGGCGGGCTTTCTGGGGATGTGGATTATTCTGCGGCCAAGGCAGGCATTTTAGGCTTTACCCGCTGCCTGGCGCGCCATGTCGCTGAGCATAACATCACTGTCAACGCGGTCGGTTTGGGCTATATTTGGACCGATGGCCTGATTGGAGTGCCCGAGGAAAAGCGCAATGCACTTACCAGCCAAATTCCGCTTGGCCGTTTTGGTTCTGTGGATGAATGTGGGGATGTCGTGGCATTTCTGGCTTCAGACGCCGCGGCCTATATCACAGGGGAAGTAATGACAGTAAACGGCGGAGTCCACATCGCCTAGGAGGATGAGATGCCCATGACGGACAAACTCAGAGTCGGTTTCATTGGCTGTGGTCGGCATGCCACAAAGGTGCTTTATCCGAGTTTGCGCTATGCTCCCATCGATCTGGTCGCTGTGTGTGACTTAGACGAGCGACTGGCTCGGCGCAATGCGCGCTGGTTTGGGGCATCGAATTGCTATACGGAATACGAGCGCATGCTGGATGAAAGCCCGCTTGATGCGGTGATCATTGTGACTGGCCCGCTAAGCCATGCCAGCCTGGCAAGGGAAGTCATCAGGCGAGGTATACCTGTATTCATCGAGAAGCCCCCCGCATTGAAGGTAGAGCAAGCCGAACAATTATTGGCCTTGAGTGAGGAAACCGGAATCCCCGTCACAGTGGGCATGATGAAGCGTTGGACACTTGCATACCAGCGGGTGAAAGATATCATCTTGCAGAAAGAGTTCGGTGAGATTTCCCACATTCAGGCCACATTCAGGCTAGGACAGAAGTTATGTTCCGGGTATGCATTGCTCTTGGATGCAGGTATTCATATCCTTGATCTGGTGAGCTTCTTTGGCGGAGAAGTCGAAAGCATCCATGGAGAAAAGTGGCAGGGAGAAACTGGCATTGCATACGCCATTACAATACGTTTTGTGAGTGGAGCGGTTGGAAATGTACATATATCAGATCAGGGATCATGGTTATATGGCAATGAAGCAGTAGAGATCACAGGCTGTGGGGCGTTTGTGCGTGCTGAAAATCTGACATCCGTACTGCAAACTGGAAGAGATGGGATGACCTCTATGTGGGAGCCCGGAATTTCAATTCCGCAAAATCAAAATAATAGCCTCTTTATTCAAGGGTACGCACCTCAGTTTCAGGCCTGGGCGCAAGCCCTGCTCGATGGCAGCAGGGTTGCATCTACCCTCTCTGATAGCTGTCGCGTTTTACGCTTACTCAAAGCTCTCGAACCGAACGAAAATTACACCAAGACACCGCAACAGTTCCCTCACTGGCAGGCAGAAGAAGCCTGGCTAAGTATTGGAGAATGAATTTATGAAGGGTAGGTATGTATGACACGTTCAAACTTTAATCGAAAAGCCAGGGTCGTTGTGAGCGGAGTAATAATTAGCCCCGAGATTAGCCAGCATTGGGATAAGCTTGCTAAGCAAACTGATTTGATTATTTTGACCGAAAGTTCCCTTCAAGCTTTGGACAAGGCTTTACTGGATGCCGATGTTTTAATTTTCCGTCCTGTCCAACCTTTATCGCGATTAATGATTGAATCAGCGAAACACTTGCGCGGTATAGTTATCTGGGGGGTGGGATACAACACCATTGATATCTCAGCTGCAACAGAATGTGGCATACCAGTTGTGACGCTGCCCGTTTTTCTCGGGTCGATAGCTGAAGCGGTATTCTATTTTCTCCTGGCAATCACAAAGAAATATCCGCATCTCAACGCGCTGGCCCGCGCCGGAAAGCGGCCCACTTTGGATGATCGCAGCTGGGCATTGGAAGGCAAAGTGTTGGGCTGCGTTGGTCTTGGGCGCATTGGATATCGAGTTGCGCGGATTGCGCAGGCTTTTGAGATGCAAGTTGTAGTATATGATCCATATCTGGATAAGGCGGAAGTCGAGGGGAATGAGTTACCGCTTGTTTCACTGGATGAGCTCCTTCATCGATCCCATTTCGTATCTCTCCACGCATCATTAACTAATGAAAATCAACATATGATCAATGCTGAGACCCTGTCAAAAATGCGTTCGGATGCTTTTTTAATCAATCTAGCACGAGGGGGTTTGGTGGATGAGCAAGCACTTCACCATGCCTTGACCCAGGGGTTGATTGCCGGCGCTGCTTTGGATACGTTCGAGGTAGAACCAGTTACACCGGATAACCCGCTATTGAGCCTTGATAATGTGTGGGCTACGCCACATTATTTGGGTGCCACCTGGGAAGGTTTGGCCCAATTAGCTTCTGCAGCCCAGGATGCAGCCTTGAAATTGATAAAAAACGAGTATCCTGGCTATCAAATCGTTAATCCTGAAATCTACAAGGAAGATAAAAAACATGATTATTGATTGCGAACTTTACTTGCTAGAATTCCCGGTTGCTGGGCGGGTATACACGATTCCTGACCTTGAAGAAATGCTGGATGAAGCCGGCATCGATATGGCTGTGCTGATGCCTCCAATTACGCTGCAACCTGATAACCATTGGATGGTTGAGCAAATCAACGGCAATCCACGATTTATCCCTTGCGCAATGCATAACCCTCACTTTGGCGCTAAAGCTGTTTCCGATCTTGAAATTGAAGTGCGTGATTGGGGTATCAGAGGCTTGAAACTCAATCCTACCAAACACGGTTTCCATGCCGCTTCGAAACTTGTCCATCCGCTGATGGAAAAATGTAGTGAGTTAGGTATTCCCGTCTCAATTCACTCAGAAGGGGGGTATTCTCATCCCCTGATAATTTCCGCACTAGCTCAGGCATTTCCAGAAGTGCAAATCATTATGGATCATATGGGTTATCGTTATTGGGTAGCAGATGCCATAGAGGCAGCTCGTCAAGCACCCAATATCTACTTGGCAACAACCGCGGTCATGGAACCCCATTTTATTAAATTGGCGCTTGACAATCTTGGGGTTGACCGAGTTGTGTTCGGTTCCAATGGTCCTATAACAATTCCAAGAATTCAGGTAGATGTGATCAAATTTCTTAATCTTTCCCCTAACGATGAAGCAAAAATTATGGGCGACACTGTGGCAAAATTATATTCTTTAAAATAGGCAATATACAATAATCGATTTTTCGCTGCATAATATAGAACACCAAGAGGCTGACCCTGTTTTTGTGATTTAAGTGTATTTGAAAAAAATCTTAGGGTACAAAAACCTGGGGTAAGGTTTTAAATTGATAAAGGTCTAAATTGACATTGACTCTTTACACGGGAAAAAGAACAATTGTTCTAGTTTGACCTTGAGAGTAACGAGGATCCTTTAAAACAGAAAAAGCTGCATTTAGCATGCAGCAGTCACGTAGATTGTCCTTTGAGCGTTTCCTGATGGTTCTATCTCCCCAATATTACTTCGGGTGATTTTTTCCCGCAGGGACACAAAGTGCACACCCCCCGTCGGGACCGCCTGGTGTAATTACAGCCCCACAGAAAGTTCGGAAGGGAAGTTTGTCCCTCCGGACTTTTTTGTTTAAGGTAGGTTGTCAATAAAAATGAATGCTGATTTGTTGTCAAAAATGTTGGGATGAGGTTTTGGGCCCTACAGGTAATTTGAAATCACTATTTGCATACATAGTTGAATTCCTTGGTTTGAATAGAAAATCTAAACAGCCAATCCCTTGAGAATTACAACCAGTGCGGAAATAGTAGAGATGATTAATATCGTTATTTTGTTCAAATTGTTGCCATCAAAGTATTTGATAAAACGCGAAGATAACAAATAACCAATGACGATTCCTGGAATCATCATCAGAGCCAAGCGAATTTCTTGAAATCCAAACTTTCCTACAATAGCCAGAGAAACAAGGGATAATATCACTCCTATGACAAAGAATCCCGACAATGAAGATCTTAGACGTGCTCCAGAGGCATTCTGATATAGCAGCGCCATTGGGGGTCCTCCCAACGCCGATGTTGTACCCATAAAGCCGGACAATAATCCAGCCCCTGTTAAACCAACCGGCGACGGTTGAATACTAATCTTAGACAAACTGAAGATGACAGCCAATATTACCAGTACGCCAAACAGAATCGTCATCCTGTCTGTTGGCAAATATAGTATTAACACGGATGCCAGAATGGTCCCTACAATGCGACCCAAGATGGCATTCTGTATGCCCGTAGCATCTATTGATTGTCTTTCACGAATTGCCATCAAGATCATCAGTAATAGGCCCGAAAATAATAATGGCCCTGGTACAAAATGGGGGTTCATGATCGCCAATAACGGTCCTGTGACCAACCCCATTCCAATACCCACAGAGCCTTGAACAAACGAACCGGCTCCAACAAATGTAGTTATTAGAATTATCTCTGAAATGGATGACATTTATATACCCAAATTTTTATTCAATTTAGAACGGCTATGAATTGGATTGCTGACGTCATTTTACTTATTCATTAGCAGCATCACCTCAGCGGGTGCTCTGCCATGTTGCAGAAGACGGGTCATCATCTTCATAGGCTCATCGATGTGTTGGAAAAAAGTCTTGTATCCTTCACACAAGTAGTTTAATCCTTCTTCGCCATCAGGGGTTCGCCGAATGCGGTTTTTTGGGCAGCCGCCATTGCAGATGAAACGAACTTCGCAATCCATGCAGAAACGGGGTAAAGAATCGCGCTTATCCAGACCAAAACGTGTCTGTTGATCACCGCCCACTAAATTGAGTAAATTTTCCTCTTTGATATTGCCCAGGAAATAGTTCGGTTCGACGTAATGGTCGCAGGCATACAGATCTCCGTTGTGTTCCAGGGCCAGCGCGGTACCGCAGGTTTCCCCAAAGATACATAAGCTAGCAGGTTGACCATACCAGACTCCTAACGCAACATCAAAGATTTGCACGAAAACCTGTCCCACATCTCGCTGAACCCACTCATCAAAGATAGCAATCAAAAACTGGCCATATTGTTTTCCAGTGACGGACCGTTTTGTGACTTTGAATCCTTCCTGATGTCCGGTCTGGTTTTTGCGCTCAACAATGGGAATGAATTGGATGAATTGGGCCTGGACTTCATCGCGAAGGAAGCGATAGACATCCAGGGGATGGTCGGCATTGGCTGCATGCACGGTGGTCAAGATGTTGAAATCAACCTGGTGTTTTTTGAATAGTTTTAGACCAGTCATAACACTGTTGAAACTGGGTTGACCGCCCTTGTCTACCCGATAGGCATCATGCAGGGGCTGTGGGCCATCAAGACTCAACCCTACAAGGAAGTTGTGCTGTTGGAAGAAGCGGCACCAATCATCATTCAGAGTAGTGCCATTGGTTTGTAGGGTATTCTGAAGCTGCATTCCCGCTTTGCGATATTTCTGTTGAAATGAAATCGCTTTCTCGAAGAATTCCAGCCCCATCAACGTGGGCTCTCCGCCTTGCCAGGCAAAAGTAATTTCGGGGAAGCGCTGCGCTTCAATATACTGGCGCGTGTAGGATTCCAGTGTTTTTTCATCCATGTGCAGATCGGAATCCGGATATAGCGCTTCTTTTTTCAAGAAATAGCAATATTTACAATCCAAGTTACATATTGCGCTCCGGGGTTTGGTCATGACATGTAATGATGCGGGGGGAGAGTTTATTTCCATAATTTTCTGGGTGGGTTCAAAAGGTATCGTAATCGAGCTCTATAGTTGTTCAGAATAGATCAACACGTCTGATTGGTTTCTGATTCTAACATTCCAGGTACACATCATCATTTTCTGGTGAATTTTTGCGAATCCTCTTGACAAGCGTTAGAAATAATTGTATCATGATTAAACGATTAAGCATTATCGAATAAGCTAGAACGATTAATCAAGGTGGTAGTATATGCGACCAACCCAAAAGGAAGTAGCAGATTTAGCTGGTGTTTCCAAGGCTACTGTTTCTTATGTGATCAATGATAAGAAAGGGGGCAATATTCGCATCAGCCAGGAAACTCGAGAAAAGGTTTGGGATGCGGTCAAACAGTTAGGATATTCGGTCAATGCTTCTGCACGTTCATTACGAACCCGAAAAACAAACCTGATTTCGGTTATGGTGCCCGACCTTGTCAACCCGGTCTTTCCGAAGCTCGTGCGTGCTATTCAAAATTCAGCCTTAGAAGAGGGGTATACCTTATTGGTTTTCGACAGTAATAAAAGTGTTGAACTGGAAAATGCTTTTTACAAAGCGATGAGAAGCCGCCAGGTGGATGGGGTTTTGTTGGTCAACTTCCGTGTGCCGCAAGATGAAGTCGTCGCCATGGTCAACTCTGGGGTGCATGTCATGACCTCTACTTTAGGTCTGCAAGCTCCGGGCGTTAGTTACTGCTGGGTAGACGACTTTAAAGTCGGGGAAATGGCCACCCAGTACCTTTTAGACCAGGGGCATACCCGCATTGCGCATATCTCTTGGTCGCTGGAGTTCTCTCCCAATATCCTGCGTTTGGATGGCTATCAAAAGGTTATGGAAGAATCCGTGGGGTATGACGAGAGTCTGGTATTCGAAATCCATCGTGATACTGATGCTGTTTCTCAAGTTTTGAAAGACCTGTTTCGTATGGATGATCCGCCCACGGCAATTTTTGCCGGTACAGATATGGTCGGCATTGAAGTGATCAAAGTCGCCAAACGGATGGGGCTTTCTATCCCTGGAGATTTGGCCGTCATTGGGGTAGACAACATCCCTGAAACCACGGTTATCGAACCCACTATGTCAACCATCGATATTCAACCCAAAGTTATTGGAGAGAAGATGGTCAAGTGCATTTTGTCGAAAATGGATCAAAAGGCTGGGGAATGTGAGACTGAAGAATTGGTGATTTCCCCCAAATTGGTCGATCGGGAAAGCACATAGTGCTGAATATACAACAATATGAAATTATTGATCTAACCACTGAAATTATTGTCAACGGCTGTGTATGCGTCTTTTGACCGGACACATATGGCTGAGCAGTTGCCCGGTTGGGTAGAAAGGAGAATGCAAATCGTAGAAGAAGAAATCAATCTTGTCGGCCCCTTAAAGGCATGACGTGGAATGCGAAAATGCAGTTGCCTGCACATCCAAACACATTCCACGCCATCCAGAGATAACTCTAAAAAGGAGTATAACATGCTTAAGAAATCCCTATCAATCACCATTTTCGTTCTCTTGGCCAGCCTGCTTGTCGTGGCCGTGGTTGCCGCTGCAGATGCATCACAAGACAAAGAAAAGATTGTCTTTATCTGGCCCTTTGCCCATGCAGTGGAACTGCATGCTGAACTGCAGGATGAGTTCAATGCTTCGCATGATGATATCGAACTCGAAATTCAGGTTATTCCCCAAGCTGACGCGGTCCCCAAGATGACCACGCTGTTTTCCGCGGGGGAGGGTCCCGATGTGGTGGCACTGTCTCCGATGTGGTTAGCGCAATTTGCGGCCGCCGGCTGGCTGGAAAGCCTCGAAGATTTCGTTGCCAGCGATCCCATGATGGAAGATCTGGCTCCGATTTCGTTCACATCTGGGCGCATGTACCAGAATGAACTCTATATGTTGGGCCACATCCTGGGTGTATATCCGCTCTTCTACAATGTGGAGCTCTTCGAAGCTGCCGGGCTACCTGGACCCCCTGCAACGATTGAGGAATTCCGTGAGTATGCAATCGCATTGACTGATCCGGCCAAGAATCAGTACGGTTACTACCAGATCGGCGGTTCCGGGTGGGCCTTCCAACAATGGTCATTGTGGGCTATCAATAATGGTGGCATTGGCGTCAACAACTCGCTCTACGATGAGGATGGCGTCTGCATCTTCCGCGGTGAAGCCCATAAAGAAGGTATTCAGGATTTTGTCGACCTCTATCAGGTTGACATGGTTTCCCCGCCCGCCTCTGCTAACGGTGGATTTGCTGAGGCCAAGGCCGCTTTCTGTGCCGGTCAGATTGGTATGGTGATGGGCTTCTTGCCGTATTACTCCGATTTCGCCGATTGCATGGAGCCCGAGCAATTTGGACTGGCCAAGACCCCCGAAGGCGCTGCCGGCTCCTTCTATCACTACGGTGCTAACGGCTATGCCATCAATGCTTCCACAGAGAACAAAGAAGCAGCCTGGGAAGTGGTCAAGTTCTTCATGGATCCCGATGTCAATTCACGAATTGGTGAAGCATTCGCAGCTCTGCCGACCAATACCAAAGCCTTTGATGCCGATTGGCTCAGTGCCACGCATTTCGATGCCGCCAAAGAAATGGCTGCCAACCCCGAAATGATTCACACGGCGCGCGAATTGCCTGAATGGGCCAATTTCCAGGGCAGTTATTCTCCCGAACAAATGCAGCTCTTGCTGCTGGGGGAACAGACCCTGGATGAGTTTGTCGAAAACGTCTGCGTCTATCTAGAGGATGCCAAAGCAGCCTTTGAAGGCGGCGAATAATCGGCTAATTTCCCGGCCTTTCCGTGCAGGGGTTTTATGCCCCTGCACGGGTACCCTCCATCAAACCAATATTATCTCGTTATAGAACCTCTCAACAAAAATTGAGATACCGCCTAATGCTCGCATCTTTATGGAGCATGTCATTTGAGTATTTATAAATAGGCATTATGAACTCCAAAGTGTATTCCCGGCTTTATCCTTATATTTTGATGCTTCCCGTATTGGTGATTATTGGCGGCGGGTTGATCTACCCATTAATCAGAACGCTGATTATCAGCAGCCAATATCATGTGATTTTCAAACCCAATGATATTCATTTCAATGGTTTCCAAAATTATGTCGAACTGATTCAGGATAAGTATTTCTGGCGCGCATTGAAAGCCTCTGCAATTTGGGTGACTGGTTCGGTTATTCCGCAATTATTGCTCGGCTTGGGGATGGCCTTGGTGCTAAACCAGAATTTCCGAGGCCGAGGTTTGGTCAGGACGATCATCCTCAGCCCTTGGGTCTTGTCTGGTGTGGTTACTGGCATTATCTGGAAATGGATTTTCGACGGCACAATCGGGGTGGTCAATGACTTGATGATGAAGCTCAACCTGATCACCTTGCCAATCCCCTTTGGAATCAGACCCGCTTCGGCCTTTTTAACCCTGTTTTTTGCCAATGCTTGGCGCGGGGCGCCGTTCTTCGCAATCACCATCTTGGCAGCACTGCAAAGCATCAATCCGGAAATGTATGAGGCCGCCGAAGTGGATGGCGCTGGGATGTTCCAGAAATTCCGTTTCATCACCTTACCGCTTATTTTCAACACCATTATCGTTTCGACTCTGCTTCGCACCATTTGGACTTTCAACTGGATTGATCTGATTATCACCATGACCGAGGGCGGGCCGATCTCATCTACCCGTACTTTGGCCATGTATATCTATGATACGGCATACAAAGATGGGAATTTTGGCTATGCGGCCACGTTGTCTGTGGCGCTGTGTGTCATTTTGACGATCTTTAGTTTCTCTTATCTCAATCTGTCCCGCGAATCAGATGTGGAGTAATCATCGCATGAGAACCAAACGCTTCATTCGCAAACTCTTTACCCTGTATATCCCCCTGGTCTTCTTCCTCTCTTTTACCCTGTTCCCGATTTACTGGCTGATTATTTCCTCGCTAAAGAAGGGCACAGAGATCTTCTCCTTTCCGCCAACGTATTTCCCCAAGATCCTGACCTTCGAAAATTACCGGGAGATCTTGCAATCGCGCATGATGGGGTTTTATAAGAACAGCATCATCACCTCTGGATTAACCTGTTTGATTCTGATGGTTTTAATCGTCTTATCTGGCTATGCCATGGCCAGATTCCGCTTCAAGGGTAAATCCATTGTTATCACAACCCTATTGTTGGCGCAAATCATTCCGCCGGTGGCTTTGATCGTGCCTTTGTTCACGGTCCTTCGACAAGCTGGGTTGTTTGATACTCGCTTGGCCTTAATTCTCCCTTATACATTCATTTTCATTCCTTTCTCGGCGATGATGATGCGCAGCTTTTTTGAGTCTATCCCCGAACATTTAGATGAAGCGGCCATGATCGATGGCTGCAGCCGTACTGGAGCGTTACTGCGTGTAGTGTTGCCAATCGCTGTGCCTGGATTGGTCGCAACGGTCATCTTTGCCTTCATCAACGCCTGGAATGAGCTAGTTTTTGCATCGATATTTATCAATAGCTCGAATCTGCAAACCTTACCCGTGGGTCTGGCTACCATGCAGGACGAGTTTGGGGCGGATTATTCGCAGATCCTGACGGTTGCAGTGCTGGCCCTGATTCCCAGCCTGATCTTGTTCGGGTATATCCAGCGCTATCTGACCGCTGGCCTTTCTGCCGGAGCTGTCAAAGGATAGGTTTATCCATGACCGATGTCGATACTTCACAGCTATCCGATTTCCTGCTCAATGTCTATGAACATGGGCCGAGTGGATTTGGTAAGCATTGGGCCCATTTTTGGATGAGATTTGCTGGCCGGCGCGGGTTTGGAGCCCTGGCAACGCGCCTGGCTGAATGGGGTGTGCCGCCTTATCAGGGCCGTTTCTATTTGGCCATCATTGCTCGAAAAGGATATATCTCACCGCGTGCCACTATTTATCATCAGGATATCCAATTGGGCCGGCACAATTTCATCGGTGATAGCGTGGTGATCTACCAGCGCCCCGGGGGTGGATATGTCCGCACGGGAAATAATATTTTGCTCAAGCACGATATTGTCATCAACACCGGGGGTGGTGGTGGCCTGACCCTGGGCCATAACGCCGATATCCAACATCACTGCATTTTCAACGCCAATCTGGCCCCCATCACCATCGGCAATGATGTCATGATCGCCTCCTTTTGCTGCTTCATGCCTTATAACCACGGTATCGAGACAGGAAAACCTATGAGCCAACAGCCGATCACCTCCAAAGGGGGAATCACCCTCGGTGATGATGTCTGGATAGGCATTGGGTCCACGATATTAGATGGAGTATCCATCGGTGATGGAGCTATCGTTGGGGCAGGATCGGTGGTCACTAATGATGTCCCACCTCGAGGGATCGTCGGTGGCGTTCCAGCCAGATTGATCAAAATTCGTAATGGAGATTAGGCCATAATTTTAGGCATATGGGATATTCAACGGAGATATTAATGCAAAAACCAAACATATTACTCATTATCTGTGACCAGATGGTGGCCGATCTCACCGGAGCCTACGATCATCCGGTCGTACAAACCCCCAATCTCGATGCTCTAGTTGAGCAGGGCGTACGTTTTGATAATGGTTATTCGCCCTGTCCAATCTGTTCACCCACTAGGGCTACCTTAATGACTGGGAAATATGCCTCCCGTACAGGCACTTATGATAATACCTGTATGCTGCCTTCGGATGAGCCTACGATTCCGTATTATCTTGGCGCGGAGGGATATGAAACCGTGTTGTCCGGCAAAATGCATTTTGTCGGCCCAGATCAACTGCATGGCTTTGAAAAACGACTAACGACGGATGTATTTCCTTCGAATATGAATTGGCTACCGCAGCGACCGGAAGGGATATTCGATGATTATTCCGATTACCATGCTGAACCGATCGCTATCGATTACGTGACCGCCGGCGTTCGCCAGTGGAGCATGCAGCTTGATTACGACGAAGAAGTGCATTTCCGTGCTTTGGAATATTTACGCGGCAAACGCAGTCAATATACCGGTACCCTCCAGAAAGAACTGCCGCCACGGGATGAGCGCCCGTTTTTCTTGACGGTTTCTTATTGCCATCCCCATGAGCCTTTCCACGCCACGCAGGAGTTATGGGACCTGTACGAAGATTCGGAAATCGAACTCCCTGAATTCCCTGAGAATCTCGAAGAGTTAGAGCACCCGATGGATCAGATGCTCAATATCTTCCATGGAACCCATCGCGTCGATCTGGATGATAAAGAGAACCTCTACAATATGCGCCGGGCATATTTCGCCATGGTGACGTATATTGACCGCAAAGTAGGGGAACTGCTCTCGGCATTGGATGAGTATGGCTTGCGGGAGGATACCGTGGTGATCTTCCTCAGCGATCATGGCGACATGCTGGGCGAACGACGCATGGTGCAGAAACGCACGTTCTACGATTACTCATCTAAAGTGCCCTGGATCATGTCGTATCCGAAGCAGTGGAGTGGGGAGACTAAAGTCGCTGAAGCGGTATCGATTGTCGATCTGCTGCCGACGTTGTTGGATGTTGCTGGGGTGGATGATGACAAGATGCTGCCGGTAGATGGAAAGAGTGTGTTGCCCCTGGTCGACGGAGAGCGTGATCCTGAACGAGCTGTTTTCTCTGAGTTCCATTGCGAAGGCGTGACCACCACCTGCTTTATGGTCAAGCAGGGTGATTACAAATATATCCACGTCAGCGGGTATGATCCCCAGCTATACAACCTGGAGATTGATCCTGGAGAATGGAACAACCTGGCCGGACAGCCAGAATTTCAGGAAATCGAAGCCAAACTCCATGACCTGATCATGACCGAGTTCGATCCTGAAGCCATTGAAAAGGGAGTGAAAGAAAGTCTGGCCAAACGCAAGGTGATCAAAGACGCCATGCTGGCCACCGGAAAACCCAAATGGGATTACCAACCCTTCTTCGATGCTACTGATCAGTACTGGCGAGAGGGTTAGATCGTGATGAATTCTAGAGAGCGGGTTCTGGCTGCGTTAGACCATAAAGAGCCGGATAGGGTGCCCATTGATTTAGGTGGCACGAATGTCACCAGTCTCGAAGTGGAAGCCTATGTAAACCTGCGAGAGTTCCTGGGGATGAAAGCCGATCCAGAACCGGAGATAACGCATATTCAACAGGGAACCGTTTACCCGCGCGAAGATTTTTTGCAGCACTTCGGCGTTGATTTTCGAACCATAACCATGGAAAAGGCACCTCGCTGGGTGGCGGTAAGCAAGGAACCGGATGGCAGTTGGGTGGATGAATACGGCATTCCGTGGCGCCCCTCGATACACAGTTATTATGACTCGATTGGCCATCCCCTGGCGGAGATTTCGCTCAGTGAATTGGATCAGGTATCCTGGCCTGATCCCTATGACCCGAAACGGGTGGCTGGATTGGGTGAGAAAGCCCGAGATTTGTGTGAGAAAACGGACTATGCCGTGGTGGCCGATATCATTTGCCGCGGCCCCTTCGAGCAAGCCTGCAAGCTTAGGGGTTATGATCAGTTTTGTCTTGATCTGGCGATTGATGGGGAGTTCGCCTATGCCCTGCTGTCGAAGATCACCGATTATATTTTGAGTTTATGGGATGCTTATCTTGGGGCGGTGGGGGATTATGTGCATGTTGCCTGTCAGGGCGATGATGTTGGCACCCAGCAAGGCCTTTTTATCTCGCCCAAGATGTACCGCCAGTTTCTAAAACCCTGCCATAAGAAAATTTTCGACTTCATCCACGCCAAGACGGATGCCAAAGTTTTTTATCATTGCTGCGGATCGATATTTGATATCGTTCCCGATTTGATTGAGATTGGGGTGGATGTGCTCAATCCGGTTCAATATATGGCACTCAATATGGACCGCAGTCGATTGAAGCAGGAATTTGGAAAAGATCTGTGCTTCTGGGGTGGGGGAATCGATACCCAGCAAGTTCTACCCGAAGCGAGTCCGGCAGAAATTGAAAGCGAAGTCAGAAATACGCTGGACTTGATGACGGCCGAGGGCGGGTATGTATTTGCGGCTACCCACAATATTCAACCTGACGTTTCCCCAGATCGCGTGGATGCGGTATATCGGCATGCCTTGAATATGGCCTGATATGCATGGAGTGTTAAGGTGTTAATTTCTCCCTCGATCTTGTCGGCAGATTTCACCAAACTGGGGGATTCACTGCGTCAATTGGATACCGGCGGTGCAGACTGGATCCATATCGATGTCATGGATGGCCACTTTGCGCCCAATATTTCCATGGGGCCCTTTATTGTTGAGCACTGCAAGCAAGTATCCCCTTTGCCATTGGACGTGCATTTGATGATCAGCGATCCAGATCGCTATCTTGAGGATTTTATCAACGCCGGCGCCGATTGGCTGACTGTACATTTTGAAGCCTGCCCGCATATCTATCGGACATTGCAGCGGATTAAGGAACTGGGCTGCAATCCTGGTGTGGCGCTAAATCCTGGAACGCCGGTCGAAAACCTCGATTGCGTGCTTGAGATCGTTGACCTGGTCTTGGTCTTGGGGACCAATCCAGGCTTTTCGGGCCAGACGTTTATCCCTGGAATGTTGGACAAGATCAAAAAACTCAAAAATCTGTTGGCCGAAAATGGGTCGTATTCTTTGGTCGAAGTCGATGGTGGGGTGAACGGCTCGACAATTTTATCCATCGTAGAAGCCGGCGCGGATGTGATCGTATCTGGCAGTGCCATTTTTAACCATGAGCAGGGCATCTACCAGGGTATTCATGCGTTGCGGGATATTGTGGCGGAGAGTGACCTGGCTCGATCTTTGCCCTCATAAGTGCTTCGGAGCAAATGATGCGCATCCTATTTATCGATATTGATTCCATGCGTCCAGACCATATGGGTTGCTATGGCTATCATCGGGATACGACGCCCAATATTGATCGCCTTGCAACGCAGTCAACGATATTCACGAATGTCTACGCTTCCGACACACCCTGTTTGCCTTCCCGGACAGCCTTGTGGACGGGACGACATGGCATCCATACCGGGGTCATCGATCACCTGGGTTCAGCCGCAGACCCTATTCCCGATGGGCCCCAGCGTGGCTGGCACAACACCATCGGAGAAACCAATTGGATGACGGTTTTACGTCGTTTGGGGTACAAGACGGTCACCGTGAGCCCTTTTGCTGACCGGCATTCGGCTTGGTCCTGGTATGCTGGGTATTCCGAGATTCACAATATTGGTGATACCTATCACGGTGGCAAGAACACCGCACCACAAGTTGCCGACATTGCCCTGGATTTGATCGAGCGAAATGGGAAGGATGATGACTGGTTCCTTCACCTCAACTTCTGGGACGTGCATTGGCCTTATCGTGTGCCGCCGGAGTATGGCGAGCCATTCGAACATGATCCCTTGCCTGAATGGTTGACGGAGAACATCCGGCAAAATCATTGGGATAGCTACGGTCCCAAATCGGCGCAAGACCTGGGGTATCGCATCCGTCAGGAATGGGAGCGAGATTATCCCCGCCAACCGGTGGAAATCGCCAATATGCAAGATGTGCGCAAAATGTTCGACGGCTACGACACAGCCATCCACTATGTCGATCATCACATTGGTTTTATTTTGCAAGCCCTGGAAGCGCAGAATATTCTCGACGAAACGGTTATCGTGATTGCCGCCGATCACGGCGAAAGCCTGGGTGAACTGAATATGTACATGTCTCATCGCATTGCCGATCACCCCGTAAGTCATATTCCCCTGATCGTGCGCTGGCCCGGGATCACTGACCAGGCCAGGCGCGATGATGGCTTGCACTACCACTTCGATTGGGCCGCCACAATGATTGAACTATTATGTGGAGAGGTCCCTAAGAACTGGGATGCCCAAAGCTTTACACAAAATTTCGAAAATGGGGAAGTCGCGGGACGCGATTGTCTGGTGATTAGCGCCGGAGTAGGGGGGCTGACCCGCTCTGTACGATTTGGCCCTTACCTGTTACTGCGTGTCTATCATGATGGCTATAACGGTTTGGATGAGCTCATGCTTTTTGATCTGGAAAACGATCCCCCTGAACAGCATAACCTGGCCGCGGATCGGCCTGATCTGGTTGCGAAGGGTCTTTCGTTGATCGAAACCTGGCATAACGAGATGATGAAAACGTCCAGCCATCCTTTCGACCCGCTCTGGCAGGTATATCATGAGGGTGGCCCCCAAGATATGCGTGGCCAACTGCCTTTATATCTTGACCAACTGCGACAGACCGGGCGTGAACACTGGGCTGAAAAGTTGGAAGAGCAGTATCCAAACGAGTGTTGAATGGTGAGTTTCACTCATCACATAATATCGATCGAAGATTTGGAGAAGTACATGGAATCAGATTTATCGAAGCAGGAAATTATTCACATCGCGCAAGGTGTCATCAATCGCGAAAGCCAGGCTGTGATGTCGCTAACGCCTCAATTGAAGCAAAGCTTCTACGATGCCGCCAAGATGATGCTGGATAGTACTGGTCATATCCTCACCACCGGCGCAGGCACTTCGAATCCGGTGGCGGCACGTTTTGCCCATTTGCTGTCGTGCTGCGGTACACCGGCCCTTTTCATACATCCTGGTGACAGTCAACACGGTCTTTCTGGTGCCGTTACCGAGAAGGATATCCTTTTCGCCATATCGAAAGGCGGGGAGACTACCGAAGTCAATCACCTGGCGCGCATTGCCAAATCTCGCGGTGCTCGCTTGATCAGCATCCTGGAAAAGCCAGACTCTACTCTGGGACGGTTGAGCGACATTATTTTACGAGTCAAAGCGCCTGCGGATGTGGATCCTTATGGCATGATCGCAACGGGTAGCTCGCTCTTCAATGCGGCATTGTGTGATGCTCTCTGCGTGGTCCTGCTTGAGTTACGCGGGTATACAAAAGAAAAATTTGGCGAAACCCATCCCGGGGGCGCGGTAGGGATCAAGCTGGAGGAGCTTGAAGAGTGAAAACGGTATTGTGTTTTGGCGATTCCAATACCTGGGGCTGGGTCCCAGGAACAGAGGAGCGTTTCCCCAAAAAACAGCGTTGGCCGAGCGTCCTTCAAGAAGCCGTGGGACCCGAATTTGAGGTAATTGCAGAGGGTTTGCCCGGCCGAACCACCGTCTGGGACGATCCCATCGAGGGGTACAAGAACGGCAAAGAATACCTGGTCCCCTGTCTGGGATCGCACAAGCCCCTGGATTTGGTGATCATTCTGTTGGGCACCAACGATCTCAAAGTGCGCTTTTCCCTGTCGGCTTATGATATTTCTGAGGGCGCTGGGGTATTGGTCAAGACGGTGCAGAAAAGTGAAGCCGGACCCGGCGGGGAAGCGCCTAAGGTTTTACTGCTCGCTCCGCCCCCTTTGGGCACACTCTCCGGCGATGGTCTGGAAATGCTGGCGGGTGGTGTGGAGAAATCGAAGAAGTTTGCCCATCACTATAAACGAGTTGCTGATCTCTTAGGCTGCGCCTACTTGGATACCTCGAAGGTCATCGTTTCCAGCGAAATCGATGGCGCTCACCTTGAAGCCCGTGAACATCAAAAACTGGGGCTGGCGGTTGCTGAAATTGTCAAGAAATTATTCTGAGGAGAAATATTTATAATGAAAGCTGCTTATTTAGTTGGTAAAGAAACCTTTGATATACAAGAAGTTCCCGATCCTGCAGTCCCCTCTGATGGCCTGGTTATGAAGGTCGAAGTCTGCGGTGTTTGTGGTGGCGATGTGCGCCGTTGGCGAGCGGGTGAATCGCACGGTTCCAGCAACGTGATTTTGGGCCACGAAGTCACTGGCATCGTCGAAGCGGTGGGGCCTGAAGTCAGCCAATTCAAACCTGGTGACCGCATTGCCATCGCCCCCGATATCCATTGCGGCACCTGCTACTTCTGCCAGCGGGCCATGTTCAACCTGTGTGATGATCTCAAGCTGATTGGCATCTCGCCGGAATATCCCGGTGGCTATGCGGAGAAACTGGCTTTGCCTGGGGAAGTGCTGCGCAATGGAATTGTTCACCGAATTCCGGAGAGCCTATCGATGGTTGACGCATCCCTTTCCGAACCCTGTAGTTCAGTGTTGGCCACCCACGAGATGGTGGGTACCAGTCTCGGAGATACGGTCGCGATTTTGGGGGCTGGCCCCATGGGTTGCTTGTTGGTGACGATTGCAAAAGCCCGCGGGGCGCGCGTGGTAGTTTCTGAGCCGGTAGAAGAGCGCAGGCAGATGATCCAGCCTTTTGGTCCAGATGCCGTCATCGACCCTTTCAGCCAGGATCTAGATGCCTATATTCGTGAGATCACGGATGGTGTCGGCGCCGACATTGTAATCTGCGCTAACCCGGTGGCCGCCACCCAAACTCAGGGCGTAGAGATCGTGCGCAAAGCCGGTAAAGTGGTGCTGTTTGGTGGCCTGCCCGAGCCTATGACCACCGTTGATGGCAACAAGATCCATTACGGCGAAGTCGAATTTATCGGCGCATTTTCCTATCACCCATCTTTTCACAAAATGGCGCTTGAAATCCTCGAGGGCGGAATCATCCCCATCGATCACATGATCACGCACAACTTCAGCCTGGACGATATCGACCGGGCCTTCGAGACCTGCGCCCGTGGAGAAGCCGTCAAAGCCATAATAAAACCTTAATCGAACATGAACAACGAGAATAACCATGATTGGACTGAATCAAGAATTAGCACAACGAGCAGCCGAAGGCAAGCCAGTTAGGGTGGGCCTGGTGGGGGCCGGGCAAATGGGCACAGATGTGGTCGCCACCACCAAAATGATGCAGGGCATCGAGGTAGTGATCACCGCTGATATCGATGTCGAACGGGCAGTCGAGAGTTACGCCATTGCCCAGATCGACGCTGACGTGGTGATCGCCAAAACAGCGGCTGAAGCCGATGCCGCAGTGGTGGCGGGCAAGCGCGTCGCTGCTCAGGATTATCGCATTATTACCGATATGACTGAGATCGATGTCATGCTCGAATCAACCGGCGTTCCCGATGTCGGGGCGCGTGCATCCTTGCGCTCGGCGAGGGCAGGGCAGGATATCGCCAACATGAACGTCGAGACCGATATCGCTGTCGGGCCGATCCTGAACTGGTATGCCAAGCAGAAAGGTGTGCTATATGCACTGGCCGCCGGGGACGAACCGGCCGCCTGTATGGAACTCTACGACCTGGCCAAAGCCATGGGTTTCACTGTGGTGGCAGCGGGTAAAGGTAAGAACAATCCGCTCAATCGTCACGAGGTGCCTACCGATCCGGCAGTACAAAAGGAAGCCGCCCGCCGAGGGTTAAACCCATACATGTTGGTCGAGTTTGTGGATGGCTCCAAGACCATGATCGAGATGGCCGCCGTGGCAAACGCCACTGGGCTGATCCCCGACGTGCGTGGCATGCACGGCCCGGAGACCGACCGTGATCACTTGTGCGAGACTTTTGCCCTCAAGCAAGATGGTGGTATCCTGAATAAATTTGGCGTGGTGGATTACGGTGTTGGTCGGGTTGCCCCTGGGGTCTTCCTGATCATCCACACTGATCATCCCCGCTTGCGAGAAGCAATGGTGCTTCGTGATATGGGGGATGGCCCTTATTACACCTTATTCAGACCCTTTCACCTGTGCAGCATTGAAGTGCCGTTGACCTGTGCAATGCTGGCCATTCGCAAACAATCCAATATGGTGCCTATGGACCGTCTGGCCGCCGAGGTCTTTGCCGTGGCCAAGCGCGATCTGCAGCCCGGCGATGAGCTGGATGGCATTGGAGGTACAGCCTTCTACAGTTTGATCGATAGCTATGAAACCGCCCGAGACGAGGATCTGCTGCCCATTGGGCTGGCCAAAGGTGCCAATGTCATCCGGCCGGTGGCCATCGATACCCCAATCACCTGTGCCGATGTCGAGATCCAACCTTCGACGATCTATAGCCTGCGCCAACTGCAGGATCGCTGGATGGCGGGGAGCATCCAAGAAAACGAATTGCTCCAGGAGATTGACGGCCTGGAAAAAGATTAATGATTGAAGGAGATTGAAGATGAATATTCTGGAAAAGAAATCTACATTTGGCCTGATCGTGGGTACGCGCGGCTTTTTCAACACTCAATTGGCCGTAGGCGTGCGCGCCTCCTTGATCAAAACGCTGGAAGAGATGGGCTACGAGTATGTGATTACGCCCGAGGATGCCACGCCACGTGGGGCCATCGAAACCCGCCAGCATGCGGCTCTGTGTGCAGAGCATTTCAAGAAGCATGCCGAAAAGATTGACGGTATCATCGTTGCCTTGCCCAATTTCGGCGATGAAATTGGCGTGGTCGAAACCCTGAACCAGGCTAAACTGGATATCCCTGTCCTGATCCAGGCCTGCGATGACGATTTAGGCCAGCTTTCCGCCGACCAGCGACGTGATGCTTTCTGCGGCAAGATTTCAGTTTGCAACAACCTGTACCAATATGGCATCCCTTTCACCAATACCAGCTATCACACCTACCCCATTGACAGCCAGGAATTCCGCCAGGACCTGGACTATTTCGCCCGCGTTTGCCGGGTGGTCAGGGGATTGCGTTCGGCCCGCATCGGTGCCATCGGCGCCCGCCCAGCGGCGTTCAACACCGTGCGCTACAGCGAGAAGCTGCTCCAGGCCACGGGAATAACGGTCGTGCCGGTTGACTTATCCGAAATTATCGCCGGAGCGCAGGCCACCGAGACTGGCGATCCAGCTGTGAAAGAGAAGCTTGACGCCATCAAGGCCTACGGCACCATCCCCGATCATATCGTCGAGGAGAACATTCTCAAGCAGGCCAAGCTTTCTGTAACTCTCGACCGCTGGATGGAAGAGAATGACTGCCAGGCCAGTGCCATCGAGTGCTGGGACTCGATCCAGAAGAACTACGGCTGCGCCACCTGCATCTCCATGGCCATGATGGGTGATCGTTTCATGCCCAGCGCCTGCGAGGTCGATGTCGCCGGGGCGGTTTCCATGTATGCCTTGCTTTTGGCCTCGGGCAATCCGCCCTCCTTCCAGGACTGGAACAACAACTACGGCGAGGATCGCGATATGTGCATCAACACTCACTGCGGAAACTTCCCGCGCGATTTCCTGCAGGTTGATGTGGAAGTCTCCAACCTGGATGTCTTGGGAGCTGCTCTGGGACCGGAGAACTGTTTTGGCGCCATCAAGGGCCAGGCTGCGCCCGGTCCGATGACCTTTTTCCGCATGTCCACGGATGATGTCAAAGGCGTGATCAAATCCTATGTCGGCGAAGGCGACATCACGGCGGATTCGTCAACCAATTTTCAGGGTAGCACGGCTGTCTTGCGCGTTCAGGGTTTGCAGCAGATGATGGATTATGTCTGCAAGCAAGGCTTCGAGCACCATGTTGCGGTTAGCCGCGGCCACTATGCCAAGGTCTTGTCAGAAGCGATTGAATCCTATCTGGGTTGGGAGCTTTACTCGCATTAGAAGCGTAAAGGTGGAACCATGGCACTCTTAGGTCTGGATGTTGGCACCACAGGATGTAAGGCGATACTCTTTGATGAAGATGGCACGCTGCTGGCCGCCGCTGGACGCGAGTACGGCGTGGATATCCCTCAGTCTCAATGGGCTGAACAAAATATCGAGAACGTCTGGAATTTGGCCAAGGAAGCCATCCAGGAAAGCGTGTCATCGGCTGGCCTGAATGCAATCGCTGCTATCAGCCTCTCGGTGCATGGTGAGGCAGTCACTCCCGTAGACGCCCAGGGGAATGTGCTGCGCCCGACCATCCTGGGGATGGACACCCGCACGGATGAACAAAACGATTGGCTGCGACAGCACTTCGGGGAGCGTGCACTGTTCGATCTGACCGGCATGCCCATCCACACCATCAATACTTTGCCAAAACTTCTCTGGGTTAAACAGCATGAGCCTGTGGTTTGGGAGCAAGCTGACAAATTCCTATTGGTGGAAGATTATCTGATATATAAGATGACGGGACAGGCTGTAGTGAGTGACTGCCTGGCTTCGAGAACGCAATTATTCGATCTGCAAGAGGGAGTATGGTCGAAAGAGATTCTCTCGGCTTTAGCACTGGACCCCGAGCGTCTTTCTCAAGTGAAGCCTTCGGGGACGGTGGCAGGCGAACTTTCCTCCAGTTTGGTTGCCGAGTTAGGCCTGGCGCGTGCCCCCATCGTAGTGACTGGCGGGCACGACCAGGCCTGCGGCGCCTTAGGCGTCGGACTGACTGAGCCGGGCCTTGCGATGGTATCCACCGGAACGGCAGAAGTCGTCGAAGTGGCGCTGCCTTCCCCGAAAATCAACCAGACTCTCTTCGAAGGCAATATCTCCGTTTATAAGCACGTCGTTCCCGGCCTGTATCTGGCAATGACCCTCAATCATTCTGGTGGCATGACCTTGCGTTGGTTCCGGGATGAATTCTGCGAACAGCAGATGGAACAGGCCGCCCAAAGTAGGGACGATGCTTACGACTTGATGCTTCAAGGTGCTCCTGAAGGACCGACCGGCTTGTTGCTGTTGCCCCATTTCTCAGGCAGCGGCACACCGACTTTCGATACGGCCTCCAAAGGTGCTATCCTGGGGCTGACCTATGCCACCAAACGCGCCGATCTAGCCAAGGCTATCTTGGAAGGATTGACTTACGAAATGCGTCTCAATCTAGATTTGCTCAAAGAAGGTGGCGTGCAAATTGATGTGCTGCGTGCTATCGGCGGCGGGGCCAAATCTTCACTTTGGTTGCAGTTGAAAGCTGATATCACCGGAATTCCGGTTGTCGTGCCTCAAATCACCGAGGCGGCGGGATTGGGTGCAGCTCTGCTGGCGGGAGTTGGTGCAGGCATCTACCCGGAAGTTATCGAAGCGGCTAAACGATTTTTGAATCTCGATCAAGAATTCCAACCCGATTGTACGCGGCAAGAAGCGTATGATGCCCAGTTCCACTTGTATGACCAAATTTATCCAGCGATTTCAAACATCTCGCATCAATTGTGAATCTTCATTTTCTTCTCCTTTTTTAGATCCCCACCCTAACTAGGTGGGGATCGCCATATTTGGGGAGTCGCCTTTCCAGGTGCAAAATGGGTGCAAAGGGATAAAAAGTATTGAACCAGTGGATAGAATTAAGCGAAATACATAAATATACTGAGATAATTGACACTTTTAAGGCGGATTTATCCCATTGATCGTTACCGACCGATCGCTAAGTTGTAGGTTTTCAACCAATGTTCAGACTTCTAAATTTCAGACCACAAAACTCCCAACTGATTATTCCGATTCTTCTCAAATAGTTGTCTCAAATTAGTAGCAAATATTTTTGCGTTTGCTCCGATTGTATCTGCAGCATCAAGAGCGAGTGCATCCTGATGGTATTCGTGTTTCGCGCAAAATGCAACTATACCTTGGTAATTCGCCATATTTCTCCACTTTGGTTCAGCCACCTTCCAGGATAATTCAACCTCGACATGGAGAGTGTTTTTGTCGTTCGCAACTAAGACATCGGGCTCATATCGATGGCAACCACTATCGATTTCAGGCATTGCATGTGAATACCACCCTCGAAGCCTGGCATGATAAGAAAATGCGAGAACTGCAGCTGTATGTTTCTTTTCTGTTTTCCTTTTTTCATGCAATCGCTTCATGCGTTCAAGTTCTGTTTCTCTATATCTCCAGCCAACTAGATTGACGAGGTCGTGGCCAGCATCGGATAAATAAACAGCATCTAAAGACAACAAACCGTATTTCCTCACACCAGGAACAGGTTGCCTCTCGCAACCAAGAATTCCTTTTTTGATCAAACCAGGAATAACGGACATTAGCGCCCCACTTCGATAGTTGATGCCAAAATACTCAGCCATCAACCGTTGAATTTCTACCCGAAGAGTGTGACCTTGAGCTATAAGCCACAGCGCAGCAATTTCACGGCTTCGCCGGTCAGAGCGGTTGCTGAGTCCACAAATAGGAGAAATATTAATGCTTGGTACAAAGTTAAGTGTATTTGAATCTAACATGGCAAATGAACAAGAATTGGAAAACGTGGCACGTTTGGACTGAAGCTAGGAAAATGAAGTAAATTTCGGCTTAAAGTAGCACGCTTGAGCCTGCACCACTAACCATGGATATTCTCCCCAAGAACCCTGTATCCTTTCTTTTTCTTCGCTACCAAAATGGATTTGGCCATTTCATTGGCCAGTCTATAATCCTTGGCTGGAAGGATACGCCAGCGGGCATAATCGCTTCCGCGTCGTCCCCAGCCACACAGTACAGCATGTTCACAGAATAGTGTGGGCTGAACCCCCACTGCATACCAACGATTAATGTTGTTGGCTGGATCGTAACGTATCAATACAATCATGGTTGCTGAAAGGCTTCTCACCGAACGCGTTAATTTCCATGGCATTATTTCTCATCAGATAATCTGCCATCCAAAAAGATTTTTTCCATAAACCCTTCAAAGGCTGCCAATTGATCCGAATCTGACGATCTCGGGGCATTGATTACTGCAAACATAACACCGAAAATTGAAAGTAATCGTTCTCCTGTTATGTCTCCAAATAACTTCTCCTGGAGTTCAAAAGGCGATTCATCATTGAGTATCTGGAAGAATTCCTCATCAATTGTGTTCGCACGCTTAATGATTTCAATGAGCCGGTCGAAATTCTCAACTTGGCTTTTCATGGCATCTTCAATGAGTAAAGCTCGAATTGCGTCAATTTTTTTCATATGTATTGTTTGCTCCTGGATGAATTGTTTCTGGCAAGGACAAAGGGCCTACATGGGCCGCCGCGCTCACAACGCAGGCACGCACGTGCCCAGAGGCATGGAATGGGCAATAGCCCAGACATGCCGGTTGGGGGCGCAAGGCCTTGAGGCCTGAGCCTGGCCTGAAGAGGCCCTTCGACCAGCTAAGGACAGCCCCCTCGACCAATCATTCATTGGGAATTTTATGTGCTGAAATCCGATCCTTCGAAGTGATGTCCAGGATATCAAGATATTTAGCATCGATGATCGTTTGAGTAGTCTCCAAGCCATTGCCGTTCAATTTTCGCAAAGGACCTTGGATAACTACTCGGGGAAGCTCCTTCATTTCTCTGGCCCAATCCAGGATGATTTCCAATGGCTTACCCGTCAAAACGACGGGATAGCCCCGTTGAAGGTGGCCATCAGATACATGGTTGGGATTGGATGGCGGTCGCTTGGTCATCACGGTGCACATCACGGCCTGATAGATTTGCCCATCCATGGGGATATCAAGGATGTGATCGATATTCAACCAACCCGAAAGGATGACCACATTTGCTCCTTCAAGGTCGAAAAATTTACCAACATGTTTTTGCATAAGATTAAGTCCATTGTTAATAATTCTTGATTAGCTGTCCGGACCGCATAGTCGGCGTTTCAGTTGGGCGCGCTTATCAGCGGTCTGTGGGAGCAAGTCATCCCAATGACCTCCAGATGGGTAGTGTGTCAAAAAGTTGTGTAAATCCAGGGCGGTGTAATGTTTATACCTGCTGACTTCGGCGGGTTCGGCGCGTCCTTGCTGCGCCCGGCGAACGGCAAACATGACCGGCGAATCGATTCCCTGACCCAACTTGCTGTAGGCGTAGATCAGCCAGACCACAAATATCTCAGGGTCAGCCTTCTCCCGCAGGGATGTCTGGTCTTTGGGGTTGATTTCTGGGTTGAAAGCAAACAGAAAATCCCACTTCCACCTACTTGCCTGATCAGAGATCTGAAATTGTGTTTGAATTCCGTTTCCACCATCGCTAGTAGGTAGGTATGTTATATCTTGAGAGCTTAAGTTTTTTAAACCTAGTGTTAAAGAGCTTAAATTGGGGGCATTCGCGCGAAGACCTGGGTGCAAACGCGCGACGCTATTGGGTGCATTCGCGCGATCATCTGGGTGCGAACGCGCGATCCCATTGGGTGTATTCGCGCGATTACATAGGGGGCAAACGCGCGACGATGGCTCCATTGGGTGCATTCGCGCGATGATCTCTTTTAGCTCCTCCAACCAATCTGTATTGTGGGAATAGTCTCCAAGTTCGGCCAAGATTGCCAAGGGTAGTTCTTCCAGAGAAACATGAAATGTGCGTTTTCCGCTTTCGAAGTTGCTAGCTCGTTCAGATGTCTCATTCTCGTGTACGAACAAGCTTAGTGGAGGCAATTTGTGTTCAGCGTCCTTTTTACGTTTCGTACCGTGCAGCCATCGCCAGATAGTCATTGGCTGCTTCAATCCCATCCAATCGGCAATTTCCGACCAGCCACCCTGGATTGTGACCTCGTTGCGTTGCTCGCCGGTTTTGGGATTATAGAAACAGCGGTCGCGCAAAAGTGTGAGCATCCAGGCCGGACCTGGGCCCAGCAGCGGTAACAAATTCTCGATGAAGAAATGGGTGATGATGATTTGGTCGTTGGGCGGCATGATGTGGTGATGCAACCGCTGGGCAAGCGACTTTAGGTCTGCATCAGGAAGTTGCTCCGCAAAACACTCTCTCACGATCTGAACCACATTTTTGGGAATGGCATCCTTTGGCGCTGCGATATCGTCTGGGAGTAGCTCTTTAGGGGAGATAGCCGTTGCCAATTCGAGCACAGCTCTTGGACTGCCAGCAGCCTCGACATTTTGCAGTAACCATTGCTTCAGACGATATGCGTGGGTGGCGGTCAATGGTATGGTCATCTGCACTTGGTAGGCATGGGCTTGCTTGTGCGGTGTTTCCCCTTCGACAGCAGCCCATGCTGGTTCAGTGTCAATCAGATTTACGAAGCCCAGAAGTTTCTGCCATGTCGCGGCTTTCTTCTTGCGGCGTCGGAAAGTGCCCCGGTACATCCCCGACCACCTTGCAATCATGCGCTCCGAAATTCGGTGTCGAAGTGAGCCGGACCTTTGGCCGGCCATATAGGCCGCCTGCCGGAAGCCAACCACCATCCAGGCCAGGTTGGGACCAAGTATTGGGAGGTGGTAGCGGCCGAAATATGCTGGTATGGCGATGATGCCCGAGCCGACAATGTCGTCATAGGGTAGATCGAAGATGGCTTCGACATCTGCGATATCGCCATCATCACCATCTTCTGGTTGATCCTCGAGTTCGGCAACGGTAAAGCGCACATCGACAGATTGGTTAATTATGCCCGTCAAAAGTTTGACGACTGTGCTGGTAAGGCGGTCGGTCAGCCACTCCTTCGCATAGTCATTTTGGGTGCTGATGGTAAATATATTCTCTTCGAAGGATACAAACTGGGTATTACGCACCCAGGTGTCAAAGGCTGCTTTGGGCATCTCCATTTGCAATTGGCCTATGGCTGCTTGCCATGCTTGAGAGGGATTCATGATTATCTTTTCCTGAAAAAAATCTAGAATAAAACCGATTTATCAAAAATTGTCAGGAGCGTTTCTAAGCGACGATAATTTGTCGCCATGCCGTGCTATGGATGATGGTGGGAAAAAGGCTCTCCGGCTGTTCTGAAAAACGAACGTCTGCGGCAACGTATGCGGCAGTGTCTGCGGAGCGTCGGCGGCACGTCTGCGGTACGTCGGCGGCAGTGTCTGCGGCACGAAAATTTACATCTAAAATAGTCAGAATTTCGTGCAAATTATGGACTTCGTATTTAGGCTCAGGCATTTTCTACCTCTTCTAAGATCAATTTGCCGTTGTTGTAAGCTTCGATGGCATAGGTTAAAAACCGAGCCACGACCTCTCCGTCATGATACGTGCGTCGAATGAGGGTTCCACTGGAATCCCGAGAAGCTTTGCATACTTCATCGATCATTTCGATCAAGTCTGGCGAGAGCCGATAATGCACCCGTTGCTTGTAGAGGGGGGCTCCAGTTTTCTTGCGACGCTTTTTCTTTTTTGGAGATTTGTTTCCCCAGGTGCTTTCAGCCCAAATGGGCTTCTGATCCTCAGACCAGCCACCGGGCATCAATGTCAAGCCGTTCTGATCGAGTTCAAGATTCAATTCGAAATCACCACGCTGGTAGCACATCAAGGCGTATTCCAGGAAAGCTTGAGCGATCTGGCTGGCGTTGTAATCATACGCTGCTGCGATCTCATTGACGGTATCGCGAATTTCATTGGGTACCTTGCGATATGTTTTGCTGGGGTGCTTGCTTTCCCAGGAGCGATCGCGCACTTTCTGGATTTTGGGTTCGGCCGTGCGCAGTTGATCCAGGATCGTCGCTGGTCGATTTGCTGGAACGTCAGGCGCAGATATAACCGTATCGACCTGTTGATCCCAGTCTGCCTGGTCAGTGACTTCTGTGTCCAGATCTCTACCTTCATCATCCCAAATGCTGCGGCGTGCCATATTCCCTCCAATTTCTAATAGCGAAGAACTTCTTTCACAAAACCGTTGTATTCCTGCGCCGACCGAGATTCCGGATCCTTTTCGAAGATCGTCCGGGCTTCTCCAGGGCATTCGCTCAGCGTAGTGGCTCGATGAATGGGTGCCAACACTTTTCCTGGGAACCCTTTGTTCAATTCTGCAATCGAAGCCTTATGCTCGTTCAATCGCTCGCGGTACATCGTTGGCAGCACACCGATCAAGGCGCCTTGCCAGCTTTTCTCACGCTGCAAAGCGACTAAAGTGCGTGTGATCTTTTTGACCCCATCGGTGGCCAGGTATTCGGTAGAAGAAGGAATGACCGCTAAATCTGCAGCCCATAGTGCTCGTTCTTGAACACCACCCACGCTGGGCGCGGTGTCTATGATGATGTAATCCAGATGTCCATTATTGGAAAATCGTGCTAGCGCTTCGCGAATCCAGGAGACTGGGTGTTCACGGGCATTGATCACGGTTTGAGCGGCATTCGTGGTTTGATCGCCCGGAATCAGCCACAGGTTTTCGCGACCGGTGTTGCGCACATATTGCTTGATGAATTGCGTCTCTTGCGGCTTCATGCCCATGGTGAGCAGGTAATAAGCACCTTCTTCGGGTTTCATCCCCAGGGATGTGGCGCATTGCCCTTGCGGGTCCAGGTCAACGACCAAGACGCTCT
>CAZLNX010000005.1:0-49545 GCA_964560795.1 uncultured Anaerolineales bacterium
GATTTGTAGAAGCCCCCGATTTTGCAAAGAAAGAATATTGGGTGGACTTTCCTAAGTTCGCCGGACCGATGCAAAACTATGCAGGGATTAGTGATTGGGGAGAAGCAGGCTGGGAGTGGCTGCAAAGAAACTGGGACGAGAACAAAAAAGTGTACCCGCTCGTTGAGATTGCCCGCGCAGGCGTACCGGTGGTGATGATCAGTTGGTATGAAGCCAATGCGTACTGCAAATGGCTGCAGGCGCATTGGGCAGAATTGCCCGAAGCTGAGAAAAACCCAAGGTTAAAACCGATGCTGATACGCCTGCCAACGGAGTCAGAGTGGATCGCCGCAGCAGGCGGTGCCGAACCCGCAGATCGCTACCCGTGGGATAAAACGGGAGAAATGACACAAGAAAAAACGGAAATTTTGCGCCGTACAAATGTGGGTGAGAGCGGCATCGGGCGCACAACTTCTGTGTGGATGTATCCGCTGGGTGTCAGCCCGTTGGGTGTATGGGATATGGGTGGCAATGTCTGGGAATGGACTTCAAATTCCTACGATGCAAACCATTCAAATATTTCTTTACGAGGCGGTTCATTCCATAAAACGTTGAAAAACGCGAATTGTGTTATGAGAAATAGCGGGAAACCAGGCCAGCGTTCGATTGATGTTGGATTTAGAATCGTTCTTCTCCAATCCGAGAAATCTGAAGCTTCAGCGGATAACATAATAGAAGTTGTTGAAACAATAGACGGCGAATTACCTGTTGTCAAACATCAGGCCATGGAAGAGTTAGTTCGACTTGATACTGAACTAGCCAAGAAAAAATTATCAGAATGGATTATCGAGCCGATTGCTTACGAAGAATGGGAGTCGGCAGTTCAGATACTTAGCTCCATCGATCCAAAAGCCGCCAGAGAAGCATTAATCCAAGCCCTACAACACCCCGACAGTGGTGTACGCTGGAATGCCGCTGGGCTATTGGCAGAAATTCCAGACGAGAAAAGTTGGGAGGTACTTCAGACTGCATATAAACAGGAAACAGACTCTCAATTACGTCAATATTTGTATGAACTTTTGGAAAAAAACCGTGCTAATCATAAATTTATAATTGGGGAGTACACGGTACGATTTGTACGTTCTGTTGGATTGTCTGAGAAAAAACGAGAGGCTTTTCGAAATGAGATTGACTATCTCCACGAGCGACTTTTAAACTTTCGAGATATTGAGAAAATATACTTGGAAACAGTATTGTTTGGATCAATTGCTCGAGACACTGCTATCCAGCCTTCATCCGATATTGATGTTCTAGTTCGACTGCAAATGAATCCGGATAAGGAAGAAGCAAAGGTTGCATATGATATTTTGGATCTTGTTCTTCCGAAAATCTATAAGGGAAAAACAATCCATCGCAGCAGTTTGGGCATGGTGGGCAGACAGCAGAAAAGACAATTTTCATCATTTGGCGCTTCATTTCGAATAAAGCTTTCTGAAGCATGGCTCGAAATATTGCCAGCGGTATCTTCTCAAGAGGACGATTATCAAATACTTATTCCAGATCGGCAGTTGAGAAGGTGGGTTCCAACTAACCACGAACTTCATACAAAATTCACACAAGAGCTTGATATAGCGACAAAAGGGAATTACTCATCTCTGGTAAGAGCTGTTAAATGGTGGCAATACTACCATAGTCCAAGATGGCGTTACCTCAGTGGGTTCGTATTGGAATGTCTTGTTGGTCAATATTTTGATCCCAAAAATGTATTTTTTCGTGATACATTTGAAAACTTCCTAATTGAGGTTCAGAATCAACATCAGAGATATCAAAGTCTCATACGGGTGTCTGAACTTGGTGTGCAAAAAGGATATAAGCAAACTGGGTTGTCTAAGCGGGGGCACGAGCGATTTATGGCTCTTGTTGATGAAACGCTGATAATGATCAGCCGTGCCCAAAAAGCTTTGAGCATCCAGGATGAAGTTGCGATATGGCGAGAGATTTTTGGCCCAGCGTTTCCTGAAATATTAGATAAGTAAGGAGAGATAATTATGTCAACAGACTATGCACAAATCGCAGCAACTGTAGCAACCTACATGGCTCCATTTACCCCATACCTTGTAGAAGGTGGCAAGAAGTTTGCTGGAGAAGCAGGTAAAGCAGCCTGGGAAAAAGCCCAGGTTGTTTGGGATAAGCTCAAGGACCGTTTTGGCGACGACAAGAAAATCGAAACCGCTGCAAAAACTGTCGCAGCGGATCCACAGGACGAAGATTACCAGGGATTGCTTGCGAAGGCACTGGCTTCCCGATTGAAAGAAGATAGTAATTTCGCGGAAGAATTGCTGAACGCGATCGGTGGGCAGGAAGCAATCCAAAAGGTGCTGGCTGATAAAAGCAGTTGGGTGGAGAATGTGACGCAGGAAATTTCTGGGATCGGCACTCAAATTGTTGAAGCGAGAGACGATAGTGTTATTACGGTTGTACGACAGGTCAAAAAATGAATGTGGGTACACTCCTGTACAGACCAAAGAATGAGTAGCTTGTCAAATCAAATTATGTATGGCATCAAAAACGACACACGAAGTCAATAAGGGCAAGGTTAGTCAATCAATAAAGTTAGAAGCTGGGGCAAATGCGCAGGGCTTGACGCAAATAACCAATTTCTATACTGATGCTGACACGAAGCGCCTTCAGCAAGAACTAACCAGCGAAAAAGAAAAGCGTTGGCATGAAAAGTATCAAGCTTTTCGCGCCGAGGCGAAAGATGGTTATTTCGATGCTATTCGGGAGTCAGTTTCTGAAATCATTGTAGAAATTGAACAATATGAAGCTGAAGAAACCCCCATCAATACAGATCTGAAAGCCAAGGTCTATCGTTTGGCGGCTGTCTCTTATCTGCCACGCCATACTAATGGTGACCCCCAACGTTGTTCAGAATACCTTGCCACGGCAATGGAATTGTCAGAAGGAGATGATCTAATCCAATGTAAGACCACTCTGGCATTACAGCAATATGATGCAGGGGATATAACAGCCGCTTTAGACACATTGCATAGTGTTTCCGCGGATGATGCACTGCGCCTGCGTTTTGCTATTTTTATTGAGACCAATCAAAAAAATAAATGCAAGCAGATGATAAATGATGGTCTCATCAATCTCGTTGAAAGCCAGTCAGATCCCAACTGGGTCAGAGCGATTATGGGCTACCATACGATGACTGGCAACCTGGAAGCATCGAGGGAAATGGCTGAATTGCTTCTCAGTCAAGCCCCCACAGCCAGCAGCTATGAAGTCGCTGCTGAAAGTGTCCTCCGGTTGACGTATGAAAAATTGCACATATTCTGTCGTTCATATGATGTATTACCTGACTTTCATCTTGGCCTCGACTTGAGCGATTTAATTGATCTCGAATTACAGGCTCAAGCTGCTGGATGGTTTGCTCAAGCTGGCGTTTTTTATGAGCAACATAAATGTGAACGTGACGCGATACGTTGTTATTCCAAGGCCATTCATTTATGCATAGATGAAGAAGCTAACAGAGAAAATTTGCCTGAATGGGCTTCTGTGTTAGCTAGACTTGATTCTCGCAATTCTCTTTTAGCAGTGCTGAAAAGAACTGACTTTGATCTCTCCGAGATCGTTGGCCCTCCCCCAAACTTACTGGATTTCGCTGCACTATTGAACGACACAACAACTGCCCCAACCCATATTCTAAGTGTGGCGAAAAATAGTGCTACCACAAAATCTAGCGCGATACAAATAGCTAATTTACTAGAAGGAGAGTTCGAACGTTTCCAAGCAATAAAAGAATCTTTTCCACACTATGTGTTTACTGTTCTCCGATTGAGACAGATGGGTGACGATATAGATCGGGCACTGGTATGGCTAGAGAAGGCTGGGCAACATTTTTCTCATCCGAGATTTAGACCGCTCTCATACGTTTTGTTCTTTAGTGAACAAGATGAATTTGATCGGGCCAAAGAATGGTTGGATAAGGCCTTGGTAATAGCCCAAAATCATCCTGAAGTTTTATCAGCAGCGTTCGTCATTCATCATCAACTCCCAAACCATAAAAAAGCGCTTTACTACGCACAAGCACTTTTTACAGTGATGCGTACTCGGCAAACGCTTGAACGATACATTATTGCGTTATGGGATAGCAACCAGTTAGACGATGTGCTAGATTTACTCAACTCGGTAGATGACATCATACTTGATGAAAACTACATTCGTGAAAATCGAGTTCGAGTATTAGTCCGGTTGGAGCGCATCATTGAAGCCCATGAAGATTTAGAATGGATTTATAGGAACGCTGAGACACAGTCATTTCATCTGTTCTATCTCGCTGGAAGTTATCAGCTTTTAGGGGAAGATGATCAAGCAATAAGTATTCTTCGAAAGTGCGTAAATCAATTCCCTGATGAAGTTCAAGCCTATCTTTTCCTTTCTTCTATTTATCTAAATACCGGTAAGCCTGGTAAGAGTTTTACCTGGGCCTTGAAAGCTTACCGAAGATTTCCCGATGATCCTAGAGCTACAATGCATCTCTTTTTTATTAGCCATCCGACTGGTAAGGAATTATTACCCGAAGTAGGTGATGCCTTTAGAGCTTTTTTGCCTGGTGGAAAGTTTGCAGATCAAAGCCCCTTTATCCGCATCTCTATGGATGAGTTTCCGAAAATGTTGCACGACTGGCAGGATAAAGGAGTAGACCTTTCCAACATATTTCGAGCCGGAAAAATTCCCTGGCTGATACTTTGTGCATGGCGGAACGTCTCTCCGTTTGGCGCGCACCATGAAATTATAGAGTTTGGAGGAGCACACTATATTGCTCAAGGTGAGCAACTTCAGGATATTACCAATCTGCTGGAAGACTGCCCGAAAGAAATCGTGCTTGACTACACGGCCTTGCTCACTATATGGACTCTGGTTGGAGCAAATACCCTACCCTTGCTCTCCCAATACTTTGAGCGGATCTATATACCCAATGCATTACGCTCTATTTGGGTTGAAGAGCAAAATCGTCTGGCCACGTTTGGCCAGTTAGCCAGATACCAGGCTCAATGTGCCGTTCGTGACGCCCTGAATAGATGGGGAGACAAAATCGTCTGGCACGATGAGGCTAAGCAGGAAGAGGGAAGGGACGTCTCTGGCAGTCATACCGAAAATGCAATTTCTCAACAGAACAGCCTAGTTTATTTGAACGAGCATCTTTCGCCTGAAGAGCCTGTGCCAGAAACCGTTATCGGTATTGCTGCTATTGCCGATCTATTGATGCGGATAGGTGAAATTGATGCCCTTGCTCAACAAGATGTCAAACGGCACGCGCATCCAACTAAAGAATGTGAATTGACTCAGGTTGCTCATCTTGAGGAGGAGCGAGAACTGCTAATCAGCATCTTCACCCTGGAGACCTGGGCTATGTATGCAGAGTTAAGCCCACTGTTTGGATATTTTGCCCGAATTCACCTGGTAGAGCCTGCACGCAGGATGTTGCTTGATGAAATTTCTACTTACGAATCCAAACAGCATATACTAGATACATTTCGTGAGATGCGTCAGTTACTTCGCCTGGGTGAAGAAAGTGATTTCGTTGTTTTTGAAGCGATTCCAGAAGCGGAGTACGTCAATCGCCAGATCAGTCAACAAAAACAGGGTGGCAATTCAGATGAACCTATGGAGTTGGATCCCACTAGACAAATATTGTTCGATTATTATGACGAACTAGTGGGGATCGCGTCGCGTAACAATCTCCCTATCTGGTCAGACGACCGTTTTACCAAGATACTAAATATCGAGGGGAAACATTCGACGTTTACATTTAGCACTGACTCTTTTCTTGCTTTTGCCCACAGCCATCCAAAAGCATCCGATCATCTTAGTCCGAAGCAGTATCATACTTATTATGACAAATTGGTGGCCTGGGGTTATTACTTTTTGCCTATCAACTCAGAGCACATTTTGTGGCATTTGCATCAGGGTAGAAATGCTGGAAGTAAACCTCTAAATCGTTTGTTCGAACATTATCGTGAAAGCGTGATTGCCTATTGGGAGTTTGCTAAGAACGCGCTAGATGTTAGTGGAAACCTCGGCGTAGAGTTACTTGGAACTTACCATCAGCAATTGATTGTTACCCTATACCGCCTATATAAAGAGAATGTTCCGATAGATACAGGGGCGACTGTCTTTGCAAAGCTAGATTTAAGCCGTCATGCGGGTGCACTGGTATGGGGAAATGAGCCTTCACTCTTTGCCTCGCTCTTTATACATGCCATTACGGTCGATCTTCCTTCCAATGAGTTTGAGCATCAAGGAAAACTACCCAGTGAGCGCTTATTAGATTACAGTCATTGGCTGAATCAGGTCATTCTTCGTTCAGGTGTCCCCTTTGAGGTGATCGATGAAGCCTGGTATCAGCTTATCCGCTATTCATTAGTTATGATAGATGAGGCACAAGACGACTCCCAACGTCAGGTGGGTTTAATTTATCTTGGCCGAATCTTAAATCTGGTACCAACCCACACAACTGACTATCTATTATCAACTGACGTCGGTCCCCGATTGCAAAATGAGTTTGGATTGCAAATTCAAGAATTGATAACATTTAAAGTAGAGCAAGAAACAGGAGGACCTTTAGAGTTCAGGTTACCGGTCATATACTGGAATCAAGATCTCCAGCTTACCATTGCCAAGTATTTAGCAGAGCCGACGAAAGACCCGGTAACTGTTGGCCAGGTTACGTTCAAGGCAGAACCTGTAGCGACTGGCTCGATATTTTTGCGGGCACAGGTCATTCCCACCAAGGCCTACGGGCAATTCCCGGATTTGCGTGTGCCAACTCAAATCATTTGCCTGTTGCCTGGCTTCACCAATCCTGACACCTCTCACCGAGAAACCCTCTGGGAAATTGGATCAGATGCTTTACAACGCCATCAGATTCCCACTGATAGTTGGGAGGTACTTCGGGAAAATTTCTTACAACAGAGTGACGAAGGTACAAAGGTTGGTCATACTGCTCGACAATTGTTGCTTGGTACATGGCCTGTCGCTAGGGAATATTTAGCCCAGTCAACAAAACTCAATCCACACAGCATTTTACAGGTACTAGATGTCATAGCGCCAGGAGTTGTCCGTGGTTGGCTGCGAATGCCTTCATTAGATTGGACTTCCTCTGATGATCTGGTTTCGTGGGCTAGCAAAATCCCATTGACAATTGATTCTATGGGTAACGGACACAACTTGGGGGAGAGCCTAGCTCCATTCGGTTGTTCTATTTTTCCCGACGCGCCAATTTTCCAACAACGAATGCTTTCTTTGTTATCTAGCATGGTGAATGCGGCACAGCGCGAAGTGATTTGTCAACTGATGGTTAGAGCAGAAGCGAGTGCTTCGCTATCTTTGAAATCAAACATAACCTTGATTATACGTAATTACCTAGTATGACAGCGCAAGGTCGCGCTTGATGGTTGAAAAATAGTGAATAGGAAAGGACATGGTAACCTTCTCCAAAACACGACCAAGTGAAAGGAGAAAAGAGTTGCCATGTCCAGAGAAATTGTAAACGATATTTGCCCGCCGCCGGAATGGAAGTTGGCAGAGGAAGAAATACACCAGATGGTTGACGAATTGGAGAGATACTATCATGGCTTCGCGCCAGCCTTCGAGCGCAGCGATCAAGCCTTTCATGGGTGGGTATATCTGAAAGGGCTGTTGAGTGACCTGCCCCGCAAAGTGACCGAGCGGATCGCCTTGCGGTTTGGGGTGAATGTACGCAACCTGCAACACTTCATCGGGCAGAGTCCATGGTTGCGTGAAGGGATGTTGCAAAGACATCAGGTGCATGTGGTCGAAACCTTGGGCGAAGAGGACGGCGTTGTGCTGGTGGATGAGTCCGGGATGGTCAAACAGGGCCAGCATTCTGTGGGGGTAGCCTGGCAATGGTGTGGCTCGGTAGGCAAGACAGCCAACTCGCAGGTGGGGGTCTACCTGGGATACGCCAGCCGCAAAGGCCATGGTTTTCTGGATGCTCGCCTGTACATGCCACAAGCGTGGTTTGAAGACACGCATCAGTCTCTGCGCCAAGCTTGCGGCGTTCCTGAAGAACTCAGCTATCAAACGAAACCCGAGATTGCGCTGGAATTGTTGGATAATGCGCTTCAAAGGGGTGAATTGCCCTTCAAATGGGTTGCGGCGGACGAATTGTACGGTGATTCGCCCACTTTTCGGGATGGAATCGCCGCTTTGGACAAGTGGTTCTTTGTGGAAGTTCGTTGCACAACTCGAATTTGGCTGGAACGACCGGAAGTTGGTGTGCCAACCTGGAAGGGCAGAGGCCGTCGCCCAACTCGCATCAGACTGTGCAACCCGGAGCAGAAAGCCATCCAGGTTGATGAACTGGCCCAACAGTTGCCTGCGGAAACTTGGGTGAGAGCAAAAATCAAAGAAGGCGCTAAGGGTCCTCTGATCTGTGATTTTGCCTGCTTGCGGGTCATCGAAGTGCGGGATGGCTTGCCCGGCCAGGAACTGTGGCTTATCATTCGCCGCAACTTGGACGACCCATCCGAAATCAAATACTACTTCAGCAATGCCCCTGCCAACATTGACCCCGCTGATCTGGTGCGTGTCAGCGGTATGCGTTGGCCCGTCGAGATTATCATCCGGGCTGGCAAGGTCGAAGTCGGCTTCGATCACTATGAACTGCGCAGTTGGATCGGCTGGCATCATCATATGGTCTTCGTTTTCCTGGCTCATCATTTCCTGGTGCGAATGCGCATCTTTTTCAAAGAACGCGCTCCGGCACTCACTATCTATCAGGTGCGTTTACTCCTGTTGAGCGTTTTGCCCATGCCAATTTTCGATGTCTCAGCTGCTATTCGCATAGTTCGTTACTATCAGCGTAGAAATTACGCTGCTTATCTTTCTCACCGCAAAGGCCGTTTGGCGCGACTTTCAGCCAACCTTGCGCTGTAATACTAGCCAGACAAGAAATTCAGAGGTTCACCACCGATGAAGTTAACACATCCTACGAAGAGCGATTGGATGAATTGATTACCCAAGTATTACAAGGCTGGGCAGGGAATGACGAATACCAGGCGGCCGTTACTCAATTGGAGTTGCTACTTAGCCGCTGGCTCTATCAAAACTGGTCTGAAAACCACAACACCTATTCTCATAATGAATTAGCTTATTTGGCTTACGTTGGCTCCGGGATCATCATTGACACCTTGGTGGCAGAGGGACAAATTAGTTTACGTATGGCTGGAGACGTCACAAGCATGCTTCTTGAAGATACCAGGTTTCAACCTGTAAAATTGCACGAAGAACAACAGCCGCTTGGTTTCTTCCGCCCTGTATTGGGAAATTCTCTGAACTATGCGGCTTCCTATCTTCTACATGGTCTATTATCAGACGAAGCATATCTCCCCGAATACAAGAAAAAAACCTCAGTCAAAAATGTATTGTTGCAGTTCGGTGCGACAAACAAAGTTCAACAGGCTTTATTCGAAAGTGATCAATGGACCCCATCTTGGCTTGACTCGGAGTTAGCCACTGACATTGGTGGTGCATGCGTTGATATTTTGGGATACCTCAGCGAATCTGATACTGAAGAGTGGTCAGATCTTGATCGGTATCGAATTGAAGTGGCCGCATCCAATGATGTAGCTGGATTCTTAGCCCAACACATGGCAAGAGCCATAGGGCAGCAAGAATCAGAAACCGAAGTTTTGGCGAGCGTTACAATGTTATTCCAAGGTCGAATGTATCCAACTTTGATCTGGTATGAAACGCTGTCAATTTTGTTTGAGTCAGAAGTACTAGAAAGGATCTGCCGTTTTGCCCAGAGTTATGGGGAGGTCGTAGCCAATTTTACGCTTATGCTTATCAAACATGATGCGAACTTCCCGCCCAAGCTTTCAAAAAATATCCATGATTTCTTACTTGAAGTGCCAACAGGTGAGGATGTGGCTGAATTGATCAAAGTGAAAGCGTATGTTTTTTCACAGCTTTTATTGCTGGGTTTAGATATAGCTTTAGTTTGTAAGTGGATCAAAAATGTTGCTATGGATAGACACTTGGATGTGCCAATTTCTCGATTAGCATTTCGTCCATTTATCTTGTTTTGGCGAGATTTTGAGTCGGAAATTCGCAAGCCACTATTTGATTCCTTGATGGAGATAGCTACGATGCCAGATTACAAAGGGTTATGGGAATTTACTCGTTTGGCCAGAGATAAGGAGATATTGGATAATGGTAGCCAACTGTAGATTTCAATCCGCAGAGTAGGTGATGTGCTGAATTTCTGAACGTTTTCTTTAATCACATCTATATGCAACCGTATAATTGGTATTGTACGACACCTTTGTACTGAAATGCGGCGGATAATTGGTTCTTTTTAATGAGTTTAGGGCGGAAATTTGCGTCACATAATTGCATTTCTCCTGCTTTTGCACTACACTTAGGAATACCAAATTAGCTTGGATAATCACTGTTCCACATTAGGGTAGGTTGTAGTGTCTGTGCAGAAGGTAATTCACAACTTTATTACTTCAGAAAGCTATACGGATTGTCTCATTTTCGCCCATCTGGATGTTGCAATTTTCGATGATGTAATCTCTGATCTTAGAAATGAATTTGGTTGGCCAATTCTAGATATTGGGCTCCAGCTTAGCAAGCAGTTGTTATCCATTCAACCCAGCAAGCGATCTCGCCAGACACTTCAGTTGATGGATGACATGGTTGGTAAATTTGAAACCAGCCCAATCGTTTGCACGAATATTGGCTTACTCTTTGAACCACTCTTGAACCTCAATCCTCTATCACTATTATTACAGTTAGGACGGACGAAAAAACTCATTGTGATGTGGCCGGGTCAATATGATAATGATATGTTGTCTTATGCGGTTCCTGAACATAGCCATTATCGGGTGTGGCAAAAGCCAGTCGCAAACATATACTCGTTGGAGTAACCCTGGGGGTGAACATCCCCTAAAGATTTCAAGGGAAGGGAAGAATGCTCTACAAAGATCTCGTTCAATTCGATCCCATAGAAGACATCATCCAGCTTCGTGAGGCGGATGAAATCAAAGTCGCCCAAAATCACGTTGAAACCTATGTGATTTCGGATCGCATGGCCGATCAATTAATCAACGTAGTGATTCCCCAATTGCAATTCCAGAAGCCCCAGAACAACAAAGGTGTTTTGATCGTGGGGAATTATGGAACGGGGAAATCCCACCTGATGTCCGTAGTATCGGCGTTAGCCGAATATCCCGGCTTGTTGGATAGCCTGCGGCACTCTGATGTAGCTGAAGCAGTGGAGCAGATCTCGGGGAAATTCAAAGTGTGGCGGGTGGAAGTCGGTGGTGTCACCGGAAGTCTGCGGGATATATTGCTTGGAGAACTCGAGGATGCGTTCGAAGAATGGGGGACGCCATATACATTCCCGCCTTCGGACCAGTTGACCAACCATAAGGATACTTTGATCGAAGCTGTGGCAACAATGCAACAGAAATATCCAGATCATGGCTTATTGCTGGTTGTGGATGAATTATTGGATTATCTGCGTGGGCGCGAAGAACAACCTTTGATCTTAGATTTAGGCTTTCTGCGTGAGTTGGGTGAAGTCGCCGCGCTAACCCCATTTCGCTTTATGGCTGGTTTACAGGAAACTTTGTTCGACAATATGCGTTTCTCTTTTGTTGCCGAGCAATTACGCCGGGTACGTGATCGCTTCGAGCAAGTACTGATTGCTCGAGAAGATATCGCCTATGTAGTATCGGAGAGATTGCTAAACAAAAATGATGAGCAAATGGCGCGCATTCGCGAGCATTTACATCCCTTCACTCCCCTCTATCACGAAATGGCGGAACGTCTCGATGAATATGTGCACCTATTCCCAATTCACCCGGCTTATATCGATACCTTTGAGCGGGTCTACGTTGCCGAAAAACGTGAAGTGCTGAAAACCTTCAGTCGGGCTGTGCAGTCCTTATTAGATCAGGAAGTGCCAAATGATCAACCAGGTTTGATCTCATACGATCACTACTGGCAGGTGCTGCGAGACAACCCCAGTATGCGCGGCCTGGAAGGGGTTGGGGAAGTGATTGATAAAAGCAAAATACTCGAAGGTCGCGTGAAGAATGCCTACACCAGGAAGCACCTGCTGCCGATTGCTTTGCGCATTATCCATGCCTTGAGCGTCAATCGCCTGACAACTCCGGACATTCGCACCCCCTTAGGTCCCACGCCAGAAGAACTTCGGGATCATCTCACACTTTATACGGAATTACCTGAAACATCCGCAGAAATGCTACTGGATCAAGTAGAAGTTGCCCTCAAGGCTATTGTGCGCACTGTCAGCGGCCAGTATATTTCTTACAATAATGACAACGGACAATATTATCTGGATGTGGATAAAGATATCGATTTTGACGCCAAGATTCAGGAACGCGGCGACTTTATGACAGACAGTGATCTAAATCGATACTTTTATGATGCGCTGCGCCTTTTGCTTGGGCTGAGCGACACCACTTATATGACCGGATGGAAGATTTGGTCTTATGAATTGCCCTGGGTAGATCACAAAGTAACCCGCCCTGGCTATTTATTCTTTGGCGCGCCAGATGAGCGTTCAACGGCGCAACCGCCTCAGGATTTTTATATGTATATCCTGCCACCCTTCATAGAGCGTAAGTTCAACGATGGGAAATTAGCCGATGAAGTCATCTTCAAGTTGACCGGCCTGGGACAGGATTTCAAAGACATTGTGGAGAACTATGCTGGTGCACGGGCTTTAGCAAATGAATCATCCAGCCACCGGGAAGTTTATGCCGATAAAGCAGACGATATTCTTCGTCGGCGTCTGATCCCCTGGTTGCGCGATAATTTCACCGCCCAATTACAAGTAATCCACCAGGGTGTGGAGCGATCTGTTCAACATGTATTGGCCAAGACCCGCAGCACCGCCAGCCAGGGCCTTGAAGATATTCTACGAATTATTTCGTCATTCCACCTGGACTCAGCCTTCGGCGAAAAGTACCCTGATTATCCAGTTTTCGAACGCGCCATTGAGCTGATCAGCGAGGATGCCCGGCCCGTGAGCGCTATGGAGGCAGTGCGATCTCTGGCAGGTCGGGGCCGCACAAACCTGGCACAAGCCGTTCTGGAAGGGTTGAAATTGGTCGATGATCAGGGCACAATTCGACCCCACGATTCTCCTTATGCTGCCCATTATCTCAAGCTCCTGCAGGAGAAAGCCGAGGGGCAGGTGGTCAACCAGGGCGAAATTATCGAACAGGTCGCCAAAGGTATTCACCCGATTTACAAAGATATCGCCTTCAATCTGGAACCAGAATGGAGTGTGGTGGTATTGCTGGCTTTAGTTTATAGCGGGGACATTGTGCTCAACCTGGATGGTCGTCAGGCTTTGGATTCAGGCAGCCTTGAAAAGGCTGCCACCCTGGGGATTGAAGCATTGTCTAATTTCCGCTTCTACGGCCGCCCCAGGGAATTGCCCATCCACCGGTGGGTGATGATCTTCGAAGGATTGGAACTGCGCCCGGGGCTGATTCGCGATGAAAATACACGCGAAGGGGCGGTCAGGGAACATCTGCAACCCAAGGTACAGGCTGAACTCGAGAAAACCGCTACGCTGCTGAGTAAATTGCAATCTGGTCTGCAATTGTGGAATACCCCCGTATTTACCGACCGCTTTGATTATGAAGTCGAGGGTAGTATAGTCGTTTCCGCAGATATTCCCGATGTGCGTTTGTCTGTCACCGAACTCTTGCCCGGCTTTCGAGAATTCAAAAGCTTCCTGGAAACGCTCAGCCGGTTCAATACTACCGGCAAGCTTCGCAACCTGCGGCTAACACCCACCGAAATTGATGAATCGTTAGCGGGCCGTGATATCGTCCTGCGGGGTGAGCGTCTGCTTTCTTTGGTCAACGAATTACAACCCCTGACATCCTATCTCGCTGAAGCGCAGGCTAATCTCCCCGAAGATCACCGCTGGTTCGAACAAGCCAGGCAAATCCAAACGGATTTATTAGGGGAGATCCGTCAGATGGCCCGAGGTGAAGCATCCCGGAAGGAAAAGGATATCCAGCGGGAGTTGGAGACGCTGAAGGAAGAGTACATCAAGATCTATGCAAGCCTGCATCGCAAACTAGCCTTAACTGCCAAAGATGATGATTTCCGGCAGAGTTTGTATAACGACCTGCGCTTAGCAGCCTTGCGGACATTATCGCAAGTAGAATTGTTGCAGGATACGGCTGTCGAGTTGAGCATCTGGGATAAATCCATATCAAAGATTCGCACCTGCCGGGACTTTCACGAAGGAATACTTGATGACACACCCACCTGTCAATGTGGGTTGCGACCCTCTCAGCAGGGCATGGAAACAGCATCGGCTGAATTGTTGCTGCAACTCGGTGAACGTCTGGGAAATATCATGCTGCGCTGGCAGCAAGCCCTGCGCGATGCCCTGGGGAGCGAGGGTGCTGAACGCAGCATCGAGGCTATGAATCCTAAGGAGCGCAAACCCCTTCAAGAATTCCTGGCTCAACCCGATGATGACCCCAATATCCCCCAAGGCTTTGTGACCTCTGCAAACCGCGCCTTACGGGGTATCGAAGCGTTGACCCTCACCGTGGATGACCTGATCGCCTCCTTGAAAATCGGCGGATTGCCCTGCACCCGCGATGAACTGATCAACCGGTTCAGCATTTTCATTAACCAGGCCATGCGCGGCCATGACGAGCGCAATACACGCCTAACTCTGGATCAATAATCCTTTCAAAATATCTGGGGCGCATGGGGTGCGTTTCAGTTTTGGGGGGAAACTGTGGCAAGATGAAGACACATGTGATATGGAGTTGGCATTTTGGGCACTTCTACGGGTATAAACTGCCATTCTCTACCGTACATTTAGACTGATCATTTCAAAACAGAACGCGGATGACACAGATTTTACTGATATTCGCGGATATTTTTTCAAAAATTGTATGAAAATTGCACAAATTTTGCTAAAACGATTACCAAAAGCCATAAAAAATCTGCGTGAATCTGCTCAATCAGCGGAAATCCGCGTTCTATTTCGTAGATGTACGGTAGAAAAAACTGCCATAGAAATTGACAATAGGGGCACTTTTTCGGCCGAAAACGCCACAGAACAGAATGAACTGGAGAATCTGGTGTTTTATTGAAATCTCACCCCCAAACTGAAATACGCCCGGGCGCATGCAAATGCTTGACAACAATTTTCGTTCATGCTATATAATAGGTGTATCCCCCCTACCCCTTCGGGGGCAGGGCGCGAGGCGGCTTCCAGCCGCCTCTGCTTTTTTAAGGTGGCGGCAGCGTAAAAGTTGAATCACCCAAAAGGTAGCTGAATGAGAACAATCATTTACGTCGATGGTTTCAATTTGTATTATGGTGCGGTGAAAAACACTCCTTTTAAATGGCTAGACATCTCTAAACTGTGCCAGGCTTTGCTTCCCAAGAACAAGATCGAGAAAATCAAATATTTCACCGCCCTGGTTTCTGCTCGACCAGGGGACCCAGGAAAGCCTACCCGTCAGCAGATGTACCTTCGAGCGTTGAGTACTATCCCCAAACTTGAAATCATCTATGGGCACTTTCTGGAACATCCCGTTTTTATGCCTCTGGTCAGCAGCCTCCCTAACAATCCGCAATTCGTCCAGGTGCTCAAGACAGAAGAAAAAGGTTCGGATGTAAATATTGCCGCCCATCTGATCAATGATGGCTATAAAGGGCTATTCCAGGTGGCCGTTTTAGTTACCAATGACTCCGATCTGGTTGGGCCTATTGATATCGTCCGCAGGGAACTCGAACTTACCGTTGGTATTTTGAACCCACACCGCAAGCCTGCTTATGCCCTGAAAAAAGCGTCGACTTTTGTCAAACCCATCCGCAAAGGAGTTTTGGCAGCCAGCCAATTTCCAACAAAATTGACAGATGGGCAAGGTTCTTTCCATAAACCTCCTGACTGGTGACTCTATGCCCCATCAACCCCGCCTGATCTCCGAACCCGAATCGGAATACAAACTGACCCCCGAAGAACAAGCTCGCAAGGACGAATACCTCCAACGCCTGCGCCAATACCTGCAGGACCCGGAATTTCGCCAAATCCCCGGCTTTCCCATCGGCGACGATGAAGCCATCCTGGCTCTCTCCGACCCGCCTTACTATACCGCCTGCCCTAACCCTTTCTTACCCGAGATCATCAAAGAGTGGCAATCCGAGCGCGCTGAACTGCAACGAGAGTTAGGCTTGCCAGAAGATAACGCAGAGAATGGCAATGGCTACCATCGCGAACCCTTCGCCGCTGACGTTTCCGAAGGCAAGAATAACCCCATATACAACGCTCACTCTTACCACACCAAGGTGCCCCACCCGGCCATCATGCGCTACATTTTGCATTACACCGACCCCGGCGACATCGTCTTCGACGGCTTCTGCGGTACCGGCATGACAGGCGTCGCCGCTCAACTATGCGGCGACCGGGTGGAAGTCGAAAAACTGGGCTACTACGTGGACGCAGAAGGTTTTATTTTCGAAAAAATCGGCGACGAAGAACCGATCTCAAGATTAGGCCCCCGAAAAGCGGTACTCAACGACCTCTCCCCCGCCGCCACCTTCATCGCCTACAACTACAACACCCCCGTCGATGTGGAAGCCTTCGAACGGGAAGCCAGACGTATTCTGGATGAAGTAGAAGAAGAATGCGGCTGGATGTATGAAACCTGGCATCCTCATTGTGATGATCCTAACCGGGTGAAGGCGAACATAAATTATTCGGTTTGGAGTGATGTGTTCATTTGCCCTAATTGCGACAGAGAAGTTGTTTTTTTTGATTTAGCCGTCGATTATGATGCCGAAAAAGTGCTGGACGCGTTCAGTTGCCCAAAATGCGAAGTTGAATTATCTAAGAAGGTTTTGGAAAGAGCCTACATTACTGAATTTGCCTCAATAAAGCGCAAAACTATCAAGCGGGCTAAAGTTGTTCCCATTCTTATAAGCTATAAAGTTGGAAACCGAAGGTTTGAGAAAAGACCGGATCGCGAAGACCTAATTGTATTTAATGAAGCCAGTGACGCGGCCATTACTCACTGGGCACCGGATGTAAGAATCGACAAGGATATTGATATTTGGTATGAGCGTGATTATCGATCATTGGGAGTCTATGTGGTAAACGACTTCTACACACAAAAAAATCTCAAAACCTTATCTGCCCTATGGGAAAAGATTTCTTCACAAAATTTACCGAACAAATTAGTAAACCTTATTAAATTTTGTATAACTGCTGTTATGATGAATATCTCAAAAATGAATCGCTGGCCGCGATTACGCGGTCCACTTGCAGGTACCTTGTACATCCCTAGCATTTTTTATGAGATTAATCCTTTTCAAACACTTTCTCGGAGGATCAAGAGAGTAGCTCGAGTATGGAATTACACTCATAATCCAGTACTAATAGACACGAGTTCTGCAAGCCGAGATATTGAACTATGTAAATATGTTGACTACATATTTACAGATCCTCCTTTTGGAAGCAATATCATTTATAGTGATTTGAGTATTATTTGGGAGTCCTGGTTACAAACTCACACAAACATTGATGAAGAAACAGTTGTTCATCGTCGCAAACAAGGAAGTAGACACAAAATTAGCGATTATGCGAGAATGATGTCATTTGCTTTTGGGTCAATGTTTAAACGTTTGAAACCAGGACGATGGATGACGGTTGAATTTCACAATACTCAGAATGCAGTATGGAATGTTATTCAAGAAGCAATAAGTAGTGCAGGGTTCGTAGTTGCGGATGTAAGAACTTTAGATAAAAAACAATCGAGTTTTAAGCAGGTCACCGCCACGGGGTCCGTGAAAGATGACTTGGTCATCTCTGCTTACAAACCCAACGATGGCCTGGAAGAACGCTTCCGCCTGCAGATGGGCAGTGCAGATGGGGCATGGAGTTTCATCCGTTACCATCTCTCAAAACTGCCCGTCGCCGTGTGCACCAATGGCGATCTCGAAGCCCTGAGCGAGCGCCAGGCCTACCTGCTCTTTGACCGCATGGTGGCTTTCCACATCCAGCGCGGCGCAACCGTGCCACTTTCGGCAGCTGAGTTTTACGCCGGGTTGGAAGAGCGTTTCCCGAAACGCGATGGCATGTACTTCTTATCAGAACAGACGCCTGAATACGACCGCGCCCGTTTGGAAGCCGAAAGCGTAGCCCAGTTGACACTCTTCGTCAGCGACGAAAAAACAGCCATCCAGTGGCTGCGCCAGCAGCTTGATCCCCAATTGGGCGGTACATCCCAAACCTATCAGGATATGCAGCCCAAGTTCCTGCGCCAACTACACCAGGCCAAACACGAAGTTCTTCCCGAACTCAGCCTTCTGCTGGAGCAAAACTTTCTCCAGGATGATGCTGGTCTCTGGTATGTGCCCGATCCCAACAAAGCCAGTGATTTGGAAGCTCTGCGCCGCAAGGCTCTGCTGCGCGAGTTCAATACCTACCTGGAAGGCACCAAAAAGCTGCGCCAGTTCCGCACCGAAGCCGTGCGGGCTGGTTTCACCGAGGCCTACCAGGGCAAAGATTTCCCGGTCATTCTCAAGGTGGCTGAGCGTCTGCCCCTGCGCGTCCTGCAAGAAGACCCCGACCTGTTGATGTACTACGACGCCGCCAGCTTGAGGGGCGAATAAATCGTTATGTCTGAAAAAGCACACCAACCCCGATTGATCTCTGAGCCAGATGCAAATTACGCCATTTCTCCTGAAGAACAGGCGCGTAAGGATGCGTACCGTTCTCGTTTACAACAATACCTGCAAGATATTCAACTTCGGCAGCATCCTGGCTTCCCCAAAGGTGAGGATGAAGACATTCTGGCGATGTCAGATCCCCCTTACTACACTGCCTGTCCTAACCCCTTTCTCCCCGAAATCATTGAGCAATGGCAAAAGGAGCGGGCTGAAATACGGGCAGAGCTGGGGTTACCCGATGATTCTCCAAATCAACAATCCACAATTGCAAATGGACAAGCCTATCATCGTGAACCCTTTGCTTCGAATATTTCAGAAGGAAAACAGGATCCAATATATAAGGTTCATGGATACCATACAAAAGTTCCCCCAAAAGCAATCATTCAGTATATTCTGCATTATACAGACCCAGGCGATATCATTTTAGATGCCTTCTGTGGTAGCGGTATGATGGGTATTGCAGCCCAATTATGTGGCAAACCCAGTAAAAGCCTTCTTGAAAATATTGGAAATAGGGCGAACCCACACAGAAAAATTCAGTGGGGATTACGAAAGGCAATCCTTTCTGACCTCAGCCCAGTTGCAACCACAATAGCTGCCAATTACAGCTTACCGGTCAATGCTACCTATTTCGATCAAAAGACAAAAAGTATTCTCTCCAACACACGCGAAAAGACCGCTCAGTTATACACGCCCAAAAAAGAGCCCTCGCCTTTCTGTTATGGAATTTGGTCTCAAATATTCATTTGTCCAGATTGTTCTGCCCAGATTAGCTTCATGGAGGTGGCATACAACCTGGATGCTCGCAAAGTTTCCAATGTTTTTCAATGCCCAAACTGCGTGGCAGAGTTGACGAAACGTTCCGTCGAAAAAGCATTTACCAGTGAATACGATCCTGTAAGGAAAAATGTTCACCGTCAAATAAAGTATAAACTCTACATGGTAGCTCGAGGCAAGCGCAGAAGGAGCTCCAAACATAAAGCCAAAGAAGCAGATCATCTTCTCAGTAAACAGATGGAGCAAATGCCATTTCCCGAAGGTGCGCCTGTGTTCCGCTTGCCATTAGAAAAAATGTATCATGGCTCCAGGTTACAACCCAAAGGAGTTGAATATATTCATGATCTGTACTTTAATCGCCAACTTCATACACTAACCATATTATGGAAACAGGCACGGATGATTGAAAATGCACGGCTGCGCAGTGCTGTACTCTTTTTATTTGATCAAGTATTGATGAATGCTTCGAAGCTGGCTCGTTTTCCCCAATTATCACCCTTAGGCGGAGTCTTTTATCTCCCCTCTATGGTTGCAGAAAATGAACCCGTAACCTATTTGGAAAGCAAATTAAAACGAGTAAAAGATCATTTTGCTTCGGGAATTGCAGAATACGGACAGGTAGCAGTTTCAACAAATTCTGCTACAAGTATCCCTGGGGTACCTGATAACAGTATTGACTATGTTTTTACTGATCCTCCATTTGGGGAGAATATCTTCTATGCAGATCTGAATCTCATTGTTGAAGCCTGGTATGGTGTACAAACATCCACATCTTCAGAAGCCATCATCGATAAATTTAAGAGCAAAGGTATCAACGAATACCAACAATTAATGACTTTGGCGTTTACAGAATACTATCGCGTCTTAAAACCCGGACGGTGGATCACCGTTGTTTTCCATAATTCTGATAATGCTGTTTGGAACACCATACAACAATCTATGATCGAAGCAGGGTTTATTGTTGCTGATGTCCGCATGTTAGATAAACAGCAACGTTCTTATCGTCAGGCAACCAGCGAAGCTATGAAACAAGATCTGATTATTTCCGCGTATAAACCCAATACAGAATTTGAAGAGAAAATCAACGAAAATATCGGGCAATTTGAGGGGGTTTGGCAATTTATCCGTCAACATCTAGCAAAACTACCCATAGTGGTTGAGAACGATGGAGAAATCGAATCGCTTCGAGAACGAATGGCTTATTTGCTCTTTGACCGCATGGTTGCTTTCCATATCCAAAGAGGTGTTCAGGTTCCTCTTTCTGCCAGTAAATTCAATAGAGGACTTGAGCAATTCTTTATCTATCGTGATGGTATGTACTTCTTATCAGAGCAAGTTGTTGTTTATGATGGAGTAAGATTATTAGCAAAAAGGGTATCTCAAATGGCACTCTTCGTCAGTGATGAAAAAAGTGCTATTCAATGGCTCAGACAGCAATTAGATTCCGATATGGGTGGTTCTCCTCAAACCCGGCAAGAAATTACCCCGAAATTTTTAAGCGAACTACATAAAGCCAAACACGAACTATTGCCAGAACTTGACATTTTATTAGATCAAAACTTTCTTCAGTATAAGGAAGGACGTTGGTATGTGCCCGATCCTAATAAAGCTAGCGATTTAGAGCAACTTCGTCAAAAAGCTCTTTTACGCGAATTCCGTACTTATCTTGAAGGCAGTAAAAGGCTAAAACAGTTCCGCACTGAGGCAATACGTGCTGGCTTTGCAGATGCCTACCAGGGCAAAGATTTCCCCGTCATTCTCAAGGTGGCTGAACGCCTGCCTGAGCGCGTTTTGCAAGAAGACCCCGACCTGCTGATGTACTACGATGCTGCCACGCTCAGGTCAGAATAATCCGTGTCCAAAACCATGCTCGAAACCATCCTCAGCTATTTCCCCCCTCATACCCACGCCCTGACACTGGTCAGCGATCCCGATGGGCTCTTGAACGATGAAGCGCTTTTAACAGCATTGGCCGGGCGCGGTTTCACCCTGATTCAAGAAGCAGATCCCATCCGCCTGCGAGTTCGCTATTCCCAGGCTGTTCCACCAGTAATCATCGTTACCCCTGATCAGCTCGATGGACTGCCCTATGATCTCTGGGTTTCGGGTCATCGTGTCCAGCTCGCCCTGCACACCTTTTTTCCGAACCTAGCCTATCCAGCGCTGCAGTCCCTCACACCATCCCAGCGTGCGCTGCTGTCTCAGGCTCCACCACCCCAAAAACGCCTTGGTCAAAAAGGAACCAGCGCATATCTGTTGAAGCATGTCTTCGCCCTTGATCTGGCCAGTTTGGATGATCCCATCCAATTGCTGAGCTGGCTGGGGGTGCGGGAACGTCAATCCGAGCCTTTACCCGAAGCCCTGGCCCAACACATGCTGGCGTACCTGCGTATCCTACTTGCTTATGCCGATTGGCCTCTAGAAGAGCTGCTCGACAACCCCCAGGCTTTCGCTGCTTTCTTGCGTGAACAGTGGACAACATGCCTGGAAAAACAAACCGGATACAAGCTCAGTGAGATTCAATCACCGTATCTGGTTCATTTCGAAGATAACCAGGCTTTGCAGGATTTGCTGCCCGGATGGGTGCGCGTTGGATTGCTGACCCCGGTGGAGATCTCACCCCAGGCGGGACTCCCAGACTGGACTTTGGCAGGGGTGCAGTTCCCGGATGTTGATCCTCGTCCTGGACGTTATGCCGATCTCATTGCCTCCATTGAAGAAATCGTCGCTGAAGATATATACGAAACCCGCTGGCTCGACTGGCAGCCCCTGGCCTGGGATTGGGCCGAACTGACCGCCCTGCTCCACAGCCCCGATTTACAGCTTACTGAAGAACAATCTCAGGCATATCACTCATTGCAGAAACGAGTCAATAACGCATTCCTTACCTGGCTGCAAACACGCTACGCTCCGCTGGCAAATCAGCGGTTGCCCCATCCCCATCATTTGCATCATGTGCCCCATTACCTGGCTTTCCAGCGGCGCCAGGCTAATGCAGGAAAGGTTGCCCTGCTGGTCATGGATGGTATGTCATTAGCTGATTGGTCCGTCATCCAACCGGTTTGGCGGACCCGCCATCCAGACTGGCTGATCGATGAAGGGTTGCTCCTGGCCCAAATCCCCAGCCTGACAGCCATTTCCCGACAGGCATTGGTCAGCGGGTTGCTGCCGGTAGATTTTGCCACTTCGATTGACCACAACCGTGACGAAGCCAGGCATTGGAGAAATTTCTGGGCGGCGGAAGATGTGCCAGGCACAGCCTGCCAATACGAACGTCTGAAACTTGGCAAATATCCATCGGCGGCCAGTCTGCTCAGCCCTCGCACCCAGGCACTTTGCCTGATCGACAACACGCTCGACAATATTCATCACAAAGCGCTGATGGGCGCACGCGAAGACCAAAATTCTCTACGCTTGTGGCTTGAAGAACATGCTCAAGGCCTGGAACAACTCATCAATGAATTGATGGACAGTGGTTATACCGTTTACCTGACCAGCGACCACGGCCACACCGAAGCCCGAGGCTTTGGCCAGCCTTCGGAAGGCGTCATCGTGGGCACTCGCAGCAAGCGCGCCCGCATATACAACGACGAGCGCCTGATGAATACCGTCAAAACCGGATACCCCGAAACCCTGGTCTGGCACACTGATGGATTGCTGCCAGATGATATATTGGTCTTGATTCCCCAAGACCAATATGCTTTCGCTCCATATGGCGAAATCTATGTCACTCACGGCGGATTGAGTATCGACGAGATGATCGTTCCATTCATACAGATTACATCAACAAAAGAGTGAGGCGTATAATAGCCATATGCCTTCGAAGAATATAGGTTTTAGCCGCACAATCTTTCTCTCCTGGCTGGATGCCACCGCCGCTTTACGCACCCAGCATGATGACCCTCTATTCATCCGTCAGGAACTGGAACCCATCCTTGGCAAACATCTCACCGGCGTAGATGCCCGTAGAAAGACCATCGATGTGCTTCTCGGTATCTGGCACAAGAGCGCTGAGATTTCACCGAGGCTCCACCCTGATGCATTGAAGCTCTATCAAGGAGCATACGTCTCATCAGATTATCTCTGGCTGCACTATGGTCTGACCCTGCTTTATTATCCCTTATTCCGACAAATCGCCCTGGCTATTGGGCAAATCAGCCGCATTGAAGACAACCTCACGCGGGATGTGCTCAAGAAGAGAATCGCTTCCGAATTCGGTCATCTTGGAGCCTTGGATCGCTCCGTCGAGCGTATCAGCGCTTCGCTAACCGATTGGGGCATTCTGCCAGTGACGGAAGAGAAATCCGTCTACAAACCAATCCGGGGCGCACTTACCACCGACTCGCTGGAACTTGAATTGTGGTTGTTGGCCTGTGCCCTGCACGCGCATCCTGCCGATTCTTTGGCTTTCTCTGATTTACTGCGCCTACCCGAATTGTTTCCCTTTCAGTTCACGGCTAATACAGAAGATCTCCGCGGCCATTCATATTTCGAGATTCAGCGCGAAGGAACTGGATGGGATATGGTGAGATTATCAGATAACGTTGTGACATGAACTGGCCTCAAATTCGCAAACAACTCCGGCAAAAAGACCCTGACCAGTTGATAGATCTGCTGAAAGGCCTGTACGATCTCTCTCTAGCTAATAAGGCATTTTTGCGGCTGCAATTCTCCGATCACCCTGAGGATACAGAATATCTGGAGAAATGCCGCCAGCGGGTTATTCAAGCCATCTATCCGCCGCAGCGAAATTTTCCCGATTATCCTAAGTTCGCCCAGGCGCGCAAGGCCGTCAATGAATACAAAAAAGTTACTGGTGATGTCAACGGCATCGTTGATCTCTTGCTCATCTATGTGGAACGCGGCACTGCCTTTACCAGTGATTTTGGCGATATTGATGAGCCATTTTACGAGAGATTGGAAACTGCCCTATCCAACGCCGCTGACCTGATCAAAACCAGCCCCACCCGAATCCAACTTTATCAAATCTTTCGTGCTCGCTTGCTACGCTTGCGCAAAGATGCCGGTTGGATGGGGTGGGGATACGGGGATACGGTCAATGATATTATCTCTGAACTCGAGGATTCCACCCCGGAAGCATGACTCAAATAGGAAAACTCCCCCCGCTATATCGCTTCATCCTAAATACATTCGAAGATGTACGTTTCTCTTCCTGTCCTGAATGCAGCCAGCGTACTCTTCTGCGTAAAGTACCATTGGTTGTGCATGTTGATCCCCTCCATCCGGTGGCGCTCAACAAACATTGCCGTTATTGCCCCGATTGCGATCTGCTGATTGCTCATCAAGATGAGTTTGAGCAGTTACTGATGTTGACCTTTCAGCAGCGCGCTCCCGAGGTCATCGGGAACGATTATCTTGTTTTAGGAACGGTGGATAAAGCTACCTGGCGCAAGCAGCAAAAGGAACCCATTCCTCTCAAACAGTTGCCGGAATATTTGCACGATTTCAAAGAATATCTGAATATCCAATATTCACCTGGGGGGTGGTCCCCACCAGACCAGGCCTCAGGTCAAAAAGAAGCGCCAGATCCTGTAAAGACTGACGAAGGACAATCCATTTTTACCTCAACGAAAGAGGGAATGCCAGGATCCCCTGTTTCCACAATCGATGACCCCGAACAGGTGGAGATGTTGTTGGCGAAAATGGAGGCTAATCTTCCAATCCCAGCAGAAGTTCAACGAGCTACCGCTACCTATCTGCGCAGCCAGGGAAGCTTCATTCCACCCCATCGCCAGGTTCAGATATCCACCGTATTCTACAACGGTGATGAAGGCGGCATTATGTGTGGAATTTCACCCCAAGACAGCAAAGAAGCCGTGGTGATCTCCCTTACTCAATTGAAAATCCCCTACCACCACCCTTTGGAAAAAGAAATCCGCGCCTACCAGAAAGCGCGGCGAAGAAAAATCAGTCAAAGCTAGATATCAAGGAAGATATGATGGCTAATAATGATCCATTCGATGAGCATCTTGATATATTACAGAATATCGAATTTGCCATCGTCTCTGTCTACCGGAGAAATCGCAATCTTACTGATCACAACGTGGATATGGCTTTGGAAGCTCTGCTCAAAAAATACCGGGTAAAGAAAACATTCCCGCCCCAAAGCCCTCTGACCCTGGAAGTATTCGAAGCAGCCCAGAGTATGTGCGACTGGCGATTGGGAGAGGCGGATTTGGAAGATGATAGTGGTCTAACGTCTGATTTGCCTCTCGAGCCTGTGTCTAGGGAAATCATCGTTGCATGCTTGCAGCGCCTGCGTAAATCGGTACGCACCTGGACCAAACAAGGCGGGCGCCAAGGCTACTTAAACTACATCGATCAGTTTTTGGTGTAACCCTGGTACTTGGAAACCGTTGCAATCAACGTTAGGCTGCTAATGCCTGAGACAATATCACTCTACAGGTCCATCAATAGCGCGTAGAATTTCATTGGCCTGATAGATTCGGTTACGGGCTTTACCGGTAATCTCTCGCAAAATATCGAACTGCACTAATTTTTCAATGACCCTCTGGGCAGTCAAAAAACTACCTGCTTCAAGCCCCGATTGCAATTGGCGAATGTTGAGGATCGGCTGGCCAAACAGAAAATCAATGGCTTGCATTAGGCGCTGGTGGGTGCGTTCACCTTGCAGTTGATCCTGATACACCGATCGCAGTCTATCCAGCGTAGCAATCCGCATTCTGGCTTCATGGGCTTGTTCAGCAACACCGGTCAAGAAAAAACTGAGCCAGCTTTCCCAGGCTCCTTTTTGACTTACTGCCAGCAGGTAGCGATAGTATTCGCTGCGCTGAGCTTCAAAATACGCACTCAGATACAACAGTGGCTGCGGCAGCAATCCCCAGGCACATAACAGTAGGGACACTAGCAAACGTCCCACGCGACCGTTGCCGTCTAAGAAGGGGTGAACGGCCTCAAACTGGTAATGGATCAATCCCAACCTGATTAGCATGGGTAAATCAGTAGGTGCGTGGATGAATTTCTCCAGTTGATCCAAGCAGGTGTGCATTTCATCAACCGGTGGCGGTACGTACGTGGCTGTTTCTATGGTTGCACCGGGTGCACCGATCCAGTTCTGGCTGCGACGGAACTCCCCAGGTGTCCAGAATTCTCCGCGCACGCCTTCCATCAAATGCTGGTGAAGCTCCCTCATCAATCGCAAGCTCACTGGAAGCGTTGCGAGCCGCTCCAAGCCATATTCCAAAGCGTGTACGTAATTCTGCACTTCTTGAGCATCTGTACCCGGCTCCAGGAAAGAAAACTGGTAAGCTTCGTAAGTGTAGAGTTCTTGCAAAGTTGTGCGCGTACCTTCAATGCGCGATGAAAGCACTGCTTCACGTCTTACAAAAGACCTGACCATGGTGTACGGATTGGGGAATGTCTCGCCGATTTGGGCCAGTTGTGCCAATTCACGATCAGCTGTAGAAAGCAGCCCGATCAATCTCTCTGACCAATTGATCTGTGGAGACAGAGGTGCAGGAACGAAGGCCCAGTATCCGCTTTTAGTGCGGATCAAACGGCCAGAAGTAGCATCTTGGTATTCGTTTGGGTTCATATCATCGCTCAAAAGTGTAAATAAGAAAAGACGTTATTTACATTTTACTCAATAAGTGTAAATAAAGAAAGATGCTACTTACATCAGTAAGCTGGGGAGCTTCCATTCATCAGCTTTTCACACATTCGCACCATCACTCCGCGCACACTCCCACCCTCTCGGTGAAAATCAATCAAATCCCCAAAAGGCGGTGGCGAGATCACCAATCTCTGGCTGAGTGTGGCTAATTTTTTGGCACCATTCTGTCCAGCTTTATCCTGATCGTAAGCTAGAAAGATATGTTGGTATGGCAGAAGATAGGGGATCCATCGGTCTCCCAGTTGTTTCCCGGCACCACCTAGCGAAGCTACATCAAGGATATCTCTACCTTTTTGCCAGGCCAACAATGCATCAAATTCGGACTCGGCCAGCATTAATCCCGCTTTACCATCCAAATTATCTACCCCATACAAGCACGCTTTGCCACCCGAGACTTGCAGATATTTACTAAGTCTTTCTCCTTTTAAAATAAGTTTGCCATCCTTTCCGAAGAGTCGGATTTTGATGTTCCAAAGCTGGTTCTCCCCCCAAGCTGGGATGACCAGCCCACGCCCCAGCCAGATCTTATGATCCGCCCCTCGAGGAGAAATCCCCCATTTCCAGGGATCGTCGCTAATCCATTCAGGGTTGTAGCCCAACCCCCAGGCCAGAATGGTCTCTGCATTCAAGCCGCGGCCAAATAGCTCATCCAGCCCATGCTGCAAACCCGCATCCCCCTGCCATAACTGATCTTGTGCATACTTGATGAACTCACGGCCGCGCTGCTGCCATTTTGCTATTGAGGGATGATCTTCCTTGTCTTTGGGCGTCTTTTGATGGTTTTTATTCTTGCCAATAATTTCTCCACCCGCCAACTGCTCTCGGAACCATCCGATAGCATCTTTGAAATTTTCCTTTTCCTGCAGCATTCGCCAGGTGAAGATATCCCCCTGGGCCTGGCAGGAAAAGCACTTGAAGGTGTTGGTAATCAGATTGACGCCTAAGGCAGGTGTACGAGTATTGGCATGGAAGGGACAGAAGTAGAGTTGCCAATCACCACTTCCCTCGACCGGTGAACCGATATCTCCTTCCACAATCTCGCTCAAATCTATACGATCTTTGATCTCGTCTTTGCTCAACATATCAACTATCTCAAATCCTAACTGTTCAAAGAGTCTAGAGAGTCTAACTGTCTAGGGGTCTCCCCCTATACCAGAAACAGACCCCAGGCTTAAAATAGTAGATTCTTTAGACTCTTTAGACAGTACATACTTCGAACTTATTGGAATTACTTGAATCTAATCCTCAGCCAGCTTCCATTGGGTGTTGGGGGAATTCCTACCTTCGGTACTAACCACCAACTCCCGCAAACTGGAGCGCGCGTTGTAGATCAATGGACGGGAAAAACCTTCCAGTTTTCCAGCTTCAATAACATCCTTGGGTTTCATGGGGTTATCCCGCAAAAGTTCGAGAAGCCATGCTGCACAGATCTCTTCTTTGGTGGGTTCGCGATAGGCCTGGGGCGCTTCTTGATGCCATTTCAGGAAAACGCCTTCTGGGCGCAGGGGCGCAAACTCAAATCCCAGGGATGGTTTGAAAGGTCCCAAATTGGTTTTGATCATCTGGAAGACACGCGGTCCGTTGGGATCTGGCTTTGGTCCGGTGCGTGCAACATGGATACCCCAAACAACCCTGGCCATGGCAATGATATGCGCGCTGCCGCTCAAATCTTCCATGGATAAGCCATACATCTGCATTTTTTGCCCATTTCCTGGTTTGCGAATGTGATGGATCAGCAGCATCCCAATACGGTGGGATTCGGTTAGCTGGATCAGAAAACTCAACAAACCGCGCACATCTTCGACATTGTTTTGTCCGCGTGTGTGGATGCTGGAAAGAGAATCGATGATCACCAGTTCGGGCTGCAACGTAGCAACCATATTAACCAAACGGTCACGGTATTTATCCGTGTTGAAATCGATAGGCTCTCCCGGATCCGGCAGAAGCATGTACAACCGTTTGCGATCAATGTCGTAATGCTTGGCACGCTCATTGAGAATCTGTGGGACCGCCTCGCCGTCAACATAGATCACATTGGAGCCTGGTTTGGAAATGGGGCTGCCGTCAGGGAACCCCTGGTTCATCAAGATACGCCAGGCAAAATCCAGGCCAACGAAAGATTTCCCTGCGCCGGGTGCTGCTCCCAATACGGTCAGCATGCCGCGGGGCAGCCAACCTGGCCAGAGCCACTCGATGGGCAGGAGAGATGCTGACATCTGCTCTAAAGATTGAAATTCCATCTTGTGCCCTGGCCCGGCGGCCAATAGAGCGTCGTTGATCTCTTTGCGGTCCGGGTGATTTTCTAGTGCAATGCGCAAAGCATCCCGATATTCAGGCGGGTCTACTCCATCAAGGATTTTCCAGCAAGTCAACCAGGGCTCGTGGAAATATCGGCTTGGGTACTCGACCTTGAATCCAGCAATGCGATCAGCCAGCGCTTGAACTTGCAGTTTCTCAGTCAGCATGATTCTCCCCTTAATGAAATCTGGCGTGATAGCAAATAGCGTTGCCGGAAATATGCTATAATTGGAAAACCAAGACATTCCGTCCAGGTCTTCTTGGAATGCCGCCGGTGCCCTCCGGCGGTTTCATTTTTGTTCATGTGTTTATCCTTTCTTTTGACTATTTGTTTAGTTTCTCTACCGCCTTCTCCAAATCTTTTTCATTGGGAGTGATATAAATGCGGGTGGTATTCAAGCTGCTATGGCCAAGAAGCGTCGCTACCTTCTCCAATCCAACGCCGTTGTCCACCAGATTCTTGGCAAAAGTATGTCTCAAGATGTGGGGTGTCAGGTTATCGATACCTGCTTGCTGTCCATAACGCTGTACGATCCGCTGTACTGATCGGCTGCTCAGTGAGCCATCCTGCTCGCTTTCGACAGCTACCCAGAGGTACCTAACGTTATTCCCAGGTCGCACAGATACCCATTCCTGTATGGCTTTTCGGGCTTCTGTGTTCAGTGGCACGGAACGAAACTTGCCCCCCTTGCCATGCACGCTGAGCGTCCCTTTGCGCTCGGAGATCTCCAAGTTATCAAAGCGCATATCAAGCGCTTCATGAAGACGCAACCCAGTGTTGAGCATGCAAATGGTCAAGGATGCATCGCGCCTTCGAGTCAACCAGCGCTTGGGGTATCGCAGCTTGGCCAATTGAAAATCCTTCTCGATAGCTCGGTGCAAAGCAAACTGCTCTTTTCTATCCAAATATTTCGCCCCTTGCTGAACCTGGGGCACACTTCGAATAGATTCAGATGGGTTGTAATCGATCTGTCCACCATTCTTAGCCCACTGCATGAAGACCGAGAGCGAGGATAACCTGCGATTGATAGTGCTTGCTTTATAGCGCTGCACGGTTAGCATATATTGGCGATATTCGCGGATGTCTGAAGGTGTGACCACTTGCGGCGACAATGGTTCTCCATTAGTTTTTACGAACCAGTTGGATAAATGCTGCATATCTGATAGATATCCATGTACTGTCGCAGGGGAACGGTCTTGATTGAAGAGATAAGTTTTGAAAGCTTCGAAATCCATGGTTTTCTCCTTACCAAAAGAGCGGGGCTTTGAATCCCAGGTCAGGGGCATACCGGAAAAGGGCAGTAAATAACCAGGCCAGAGCTTGCTCGCATTGCGCAATTTCCTGGCGGGTTGGGTAAATCGATTCTGCAGGTGGGATCAAGATTTCCGCATGGCGTATCTTCACCAGTGCACGGAAAGTGCGCGTGTCAGCTGAATCCCATGGTGCGGTGTCCACATACGCCAACAGAGGGCCGTCGCTGCGAAATCCGTGATAGGCCAAGAAGATGTCCACGACAGTTTGCATGCGATGCAGTATTATGGTTGTGTTCCAGCTCTGTTTGGCTGCGTTGGCGCGTATGCGTTTTGCGATCTTGTCTCGCAATGGACGGTGCTGAATCAGGTAGTGCTTGAAAAGAAATAGTGAAGCCCAGGGGTAAGCTGCTTGACGTAGAGGGGGTAGGCTGGAGTCATGGGAGGCACTATAAATTGTCTGCATAGTGGTGAAGAAATATGGATTTGGCTCCGGTTGACGGTAGCTGCGTGTCAGTCGATGATTGTCATGCAAAGCTTGCAGCAATGCTGCCAGGATCAATTGGTCATGACGGGGATTACGTTGTGTGACCTGGGGCAGAAAACGCTGCAATCCAGAGCTAGAATCCGCCGCTTGAGCGCTGGTCAACTGTGACCAGCGTCGAGCATCTGGGGGATCACCCCAGTCAGGAGCATCCAAGAAGTGGTTCAGCGGCAGCGCAAACAACTGGAAAGGCAATGGGTCTTTGCGTTCGGCAAGTAAGACATCCAGAGCTTGCTGCCAGACTCCTAAAGTGCGTTGATAAGCAGTCCCATCAGGTAGTGCTATCAACATGCGGATGACGGGGGAATAATCATGTCCTGAAGGGCTGGAGAAGAACTTCACTTTGTTGCGCAGGCTCTTGATCAAGCGGCGTAACAGGCTGGGGGTAGCGTCTTGTTCGACTTCAAGGAATATCCGCCCAGCATCTGGCACGCTGACGAGATGATCAGGTCGTAATTTGCCTTTCCCAAAGTTGATCACCTGGTCTGTGATTACCTCAAGGCCAGCTTTTTCCACACCCAGGTGCACATCCAGCATATGCAGGGCGTGGCTAATCTGGCGCCCATCTTTCAGGCCGCTGGGACGAGTATCCAGCAGCAATGCCCCTGGTTTTTCCAGTCGGAAGACCTTTGGGCTGCGACCTCGGCCTTTTTGACGCCTGATCGGCTGGCGATAGGCATGCACTAATCCCAAGGTTTGCAGCTTATCCAGGGTGCGGCGCAACTTATCGCGGCTCATACCACTGGCGGAGAGCAGTTGGCGATTATCAGCCACACCCACTATTGCCAGGGCTTCCAATATGGGTTGAATTTCTTCAGGTTCAGAGAACGTTTCCGCAAGCTGCTGTTGTATATCGTCACGTTTTTTGCTAGGGTTATTGCTCATTTGGGTTGCGCACATAAATCTGACCTTCTCTTATTGGGATATTTATTATTGGGCGCAGGCTCAAACATCGAAACTGCTCTCATCCATCTGCGCTAGTTGAAGCTGTTGTTCTGCGATAATCACTTGCTGGTCGTCCAGAAGAGTAGCCAGGCGTTCGTTCTCCTGTTCCATGTTGCGCTGGCGTTGGGAATGAGCTGCTAACTGCTGTTCGTATTCTTTCAACCGCTTTTCTAGCTCTGTAAGTTTTGCTTTGGCTTCTGCCAGGTGTTCATTGATGGGGGCATTGCGGCAGGTTTCCCAACTCATCCGGTAGCTTTCTGCCTGCATCCGCCAGCTTTGAACGCTGCGATTGAGTTCATCCAGCAGCGGCTGCCAATATGCAGCCAACAGGTTACTGAGTTCATCTCCCGCTTGAGCAGGGGGTAAACCTGCTTGCAGGCGTGCGCAGAGCTCCGCTAAAGACACCGGTAGATGAGGCTCCAGACCGTGAAGCAGGTCAATTGCCCCTTGGGATATAAGTCTTTGGGGATCACGTATCCTTGTCATCTCAACGCTTGCTCCGATGAATGATCTCTCGCTGCAAGGGTTTCACAGCGAAATTGATCAGCAGGACAGCTCGATCTTTTTCGGAGACAGACAAATAGGCCCGGGCCTGTCGCAAGTATGAAGAACGCAGGCCATCGGGGTCGGCTTTGATCTCTACTAATACGCTGATACCATTACGACGCACCTGGAAATCTGGCCGGTATACCTTGACCACCTTTCCATCGGCATCAACGATTTTCAATTTGGGTTTGTTGGTCACCTTGAAACCCTCTTGCTTCAGGTCAGCCAAATACATTTGATCGTAGATATCTTCACCGTGATCCACGCCCAAGCGATCCTGTAGGCGCATGGCAACACCATTGATGTCATAGCAGATGGTGGAGAATATTGAGTAGTTTTTGGTCATTCTATTCCTATCTCTATGCTGCGCACAAGAAAAGATTGAGTAGAAAAGAGGGTCTGATTTTTGTGCGCAGTTGAACACTTGCATCCTGACTCTCCAGGATACATGGTTTTCAAGTCGGGGATGTTACATTTATTCGCTATAGCGAGTTTATGTAACATCACAGTTCTGTACCCAAGTCAGGTAGATCAAAGTCATCTTCGCCAAGCTCGTCTTCGTATGACACAAACTGTGAGGCGCCATTGCGCATGGCTTCACGCACAGAGGCTGCCAGCCCGCGGTATGGGGCGGAATGCACCAGGGCAATCAATGCGTCATCCCGCCCGGGTTTGAGCGTCAGGCGCACGGTGACAACCAGTGTGCCATCGTCCTTCTCAACGATTGCGGACACGGCGCATACCCCATTTCCACAACCCGAGCACGTTGGCTGTGAGCGGGTCTTCTGGCCAGTGCACCGCAGCGCCCTTGGCGATCAGAGCATGTTGCAGCATATCGCCCAGTATTACTGCACCCCCGCCGGTGGGTACAACAGCATCGAAGCGGCGAAGGTTAGGCCAGGTGCGCTCGAAGGCGCCCAATACTTCTCCTAGCCAGCTTTCCAACTGGGGTTGAGAAGGGCGCAACCGTCCACATCGAAGATCGGCATCAAGTTCTTCGACGTCATGGCCATTTCCCATAAGGAGTTCTAGCAAGCGACGCACGCCGACTTTGCCGCCACCTACGAAACGTGGTGATACTTGCCCACCTTGGATAACGTACAAATCAAGGGTATTCATCCCTAAATCGAGTACTGCAACTTCTGCTTGGCGTCCGCCTCTGCGGTAGCGAAGATCATCATCCAACAACCAATCAGAGTAGGCGCCAACAGGTTGAGCCAGAACCTTCAAGCGTTTGATTGTGAATTTGTATTTCTTGTCATCAACGCGAAATGAATGTTGGCCTTTGTATGTTTTCAAACCGCCAAAGACAGCTTCCGCCTGAGTCTGATCTTGAAGCAGAGGAACCGGCAGACCGAAGATGAGTTTATCGACGAAGTATTGGTCAGGCTTAAGCAGGCTGGACAAAGCGGCATAGGACAATGCCCGGCGTTCCGGTGAAGCCAAGGCAGTGTAATCATGGCTGCCATGAGGATCGCCCCAATGCCAGGCATACGGGCCGACGGCAAAGTGACCTTGATCAAAAGTGACTTCTTGGGCCATTTGAGCGGTTTTCATACCAATTGCAGCCAGGCCAACCTGCCGAGGGTGAGAGACGGCGGATTGAAGCAAGGCAGTTTCTCCAGAAACACAGACCTTCGTGTTGCCATAGCCTGGGTCCAGGGCGATGATGGGGATGTGGTTTGTTTCCATGCTCATTTCTCCTTTTGATTTTCCGTGCGTACGTGCGCATGCGTGCGTACACTCTCAGGGTTTATTGATGATTGGGCATTTATTGAAGTATGGTAGGGGAGCGATTGCACGGCTGCTTCTCTTACTACCGCTCGACCAGCGACTGTCAATTCCCAGCCCTGTTTTGGGGATCCTGGATTCTTCCAGCGAGCTAGACCTCGTTGGATCAGCGTATCTCGCATTGACCTGTATTCGCTAGTGGAAAAGAGTTTGCCGCTGCCGGTCCAGGTGGATTCGCTCAAACTGAGACCGTTTGCGAGGCCATCAGCCCAGCTGTGTAGTTGCTCTGGCTGGATGGGAAGATCGAGGATCTGTACTCGATTGTGATTGGTGATATCGAGACGCAGATTAGGTGTCTCTTTTGCTTCTACAGTGATCTGGTGATCAGTTTGAGTATTCACTTTGGTGTCCAACAAGCTCTCGAAGTATTCCATGGTTGAATACCAACGACGCAGCAAGATGAGCCAGGTGACCAGGTGGCTTGTAGTCGCGGCCAGGGCGCCAAGAACGGCAGGACTATCCATCTGGGCTGCCCAGGCCAGGCTAAGAGCGAGTAGACCGGTGATGGTGCCGGTGACACCCGATTGCGCCAGGGGGATCATTACAGCGGTCTGGAATTCTTGGTATCTCATCATGATGCTGGTTGTGTTGGAGTTCATGAGTAAATGATCTATGTGGTGCGCGTGAACACTCCTTGACCCAGGATTGAGGAAGGAGCAAAAAACATCGCTTGTCGTTCTTCAATTATGCGAATACAATTTGATCGGATATTTAAGGAAATATGTGCCCCCCCAGCAGATACCCTAATGCGGCTTATAGGTCGGCCTGGGGATCGGTCCTCCCCAACCCATATCCTCAAATTCCCAGAAATACCCGTCATTTGTAACAATGTTCACAAATAATAAGTGATATTCATCACAATATTGTTCCCAATTTCACAACCAATGCTATAATGCTCTTAATTAATGAGTGGCCTCCACCAATGCTCCAATACCCCCTGGGCCTCTTTTCGTTTTAACTATGTAGAATATTCAATCGCATACCCTCATTTAATAATATGGAAAGTGTGTTTTTGCAATATGTAATTCGCATGTTTTGGGTCTGACCCACCAAGAACAATGACATCAACAAGAAATGTCATCGTCCTTGGTGGGTTTTTTCTTTTTGGAGAAAGGAGTTGATAATTGCATGGTCGCCACTGAAGGAACCAGATCGAATGGCAAAGACAGCGAACACTCAACGCAGGGGTGTAAGATAGGCGTGTATGTTTGTCATTGCGGCACCAATATTGCGGGGGTAGTAGATGTCGAGTCAGTCGCAGAATCCGCAAAGGAACTAGAAAATGTGACTTGTTCTCGGCATTACTCCTACATGTGCTCAGACCCCGGCCAAGAAATGATTCAAGATGATATTCGCGAGCTTGGGTTGGACCGGGTTGTGGTAGCTTCGTGTTCACCGCTGATGCACGAGAGCACTTTCCGGGGCGCATGTGTCGAGGCCGGGTTGAATCCATTCCTTTTCCAAATGACCAATATTCGTGAGCACATTGCCTGGGTAGCCAATGATCGAGAAACAGCGACTGACAAAGCCACTCGATTGGTTACAGCTGCAGTGCAGCGCGTTGCGCACCACAAACCGCTGGATGAACGCAGAGTTGATGTGCAGCAATCGACATTGGTCGTCGGCGCTGGAATTGCTGGTATTGAAGCTGCCTTACGCATGGCCGATGCCAGAAAGCATGTTTATCTGGTCGAGCGTGAGCCGGGGATTGGCGGTCACATGACCCAGCTTTACAAAACTTTCCCCACGCTCGACTGTGCGGCTTGAATTCTCACTCCCAAAATGGTGTCCGTGGGACGCCACAAAAATATCACTCTCCTGACCAACAGTGAAGTCGAGTCGATTTCTGGGTATGTTGGGAATTTCACTGCTCAAGTGCGCAAGAAGGCCCGCTATGTCAACGAAGACCTGTGCACTGGTTGCGGTATTTGCGTCGAAAAGTGCCCCTGGAAGAAAATCCCGTCAGAGTTCGATTTGGGATTGGGAAATAGGGCAGCCATCTATTTTCAATATTCACAGGCTGTGCCGCGCGTGCCGATCATCGATACTGAAAATTGTGCCTTTTTCGAAAAGGGCAAATGTAAGGCTTGCGAGAAGTTCTGCACCAAAGATGCGATTGAATTCGAACAGCAAGACGAAATTCTCGATCTGAATGTCGGCACGATAGTACTTGCCACCGGCTTCAAAGATTTTGATCCCTCCATTTCACCACAGTATGGATACAGTCAACACGATAACATTCTGACCGGGCTGGAATTTGAAATCCTGGTGAACTCCAATGGACCGACGGTTGGCAATGTGAGCATGAAGGATGGGTCCACACCCAAACGGATTGCAATCATCCATTGTGTGGGCAGCCGCGGTGACCACCATGAGTATTGTTCCAGGGTTTGCTGCATGTATTCTCTAAAACTGGCTCACCTGGCTCGGGAAATTGTCGGCAGCGAAGTGGTGGAGTTCTATCGCGATATGCGCACCTTCGGCAAAGAGTACGAGAGCTTTTACAATCGAGTCCAGGATGAGGGGGTGCAGTTCATGCGGTACAACGAAAACATCCAAATTACCAAAGAGAATGGGAATTTAAAAATATTGACCACCGATCTATTTACCGGGGAGCCAAATGAAGAGCTCGTTGATATGGTCGTTTTGAGCACGGGGATGGAGCCGCAAGCCGATCAAAAGAAGACGGCCAAGACCTTTGGAATCAGCCTGAGCCCGGATGGTTTTTTCATGGAAAAACACCCCAAGTTAGCCCCTGTTGAAACCGCTACTGAAGGTGTTTTCCTGGCCGGAACATGTCAGGGGCCCAAGGATATCCCCGATAGCGTCGCGCAGGGCAGCGCCGCAGCCGCGGCCGCGCTCTCGCTAATGGATGCCGGCCATGTCACCATGGAACCCTTCACGGCTTACATCGATGCTGATCTATGCAGTGGCTGCAAGACGTGCGTCAGTTTGTGCCCCTATGGAGCAATCAGCTCCACGGATCAGGATGGACATATCCATTCCAACGTTAATGAAGTCCTGTGTAAGGGCTGCGGCACCTGTGTATCAGGTTGCCCATCAGGGATCATCGTCCAGAATGGATTTACCGACGAACAGGTCAATGCTGAAATTGTGGGTATATTGATGAGTGCTCTCGCTGGGGTAGAGAACGCTAAGGAGGCAATATGAATCGATCTAAAATCAAAACTGGCGTTTATGTCTGCCGGTGCGGTACCAATATTGCCGCCACGGTAGACGTTGATTCCGTCGTGAAGCACGCCAGCGGATTAGATGGTGTTGTTCTGGCTCGAGAATACAGTTACATGTGTTCAGACCCTGGCCAGGACCTGATCCAAGAGGATGTCGAAGAACTCAGCCTAAACCGGGTTGTTGTGGCCTCTTGCTCTCCCCTGATGCACGAACCTACGTTCCGCAAGGCCTGCGAAGAGGCAAAGTTAAATCCTTTCTACCTCCAGATGGCCAATATCCGCGAACAATGTTCATGGGTTATCGACGACCAAGTACAAGCCACAGACAAGGCCAAGCAGATGGTTTCCGCAGCTGTGCGCAGGGTGCGCCATCATGGGCCCTTGCAAATGCGAGATGTTGATATGAACCCATCTGCCCTGATTGTGGGGGCGGGGATTGCAGGTATAGAAGCAGCTCTGCGTTTAGCAGATGCCGGAAAACAGGTCTATTTAGTCGAGCGGGAGCCGAGTATTGGCGGGCACATGTCCCAACTTTACAAAACCTTCCCAACGCTCGACTGTGCGGCTTGAATACTCACACCCAAAACGGTGTCCGTGGGACGCCATAAAAATATCAAATTGCTGGCTTACAGCGAAGTCGAAGAAGTGTCCGGTTATGTTGGGAATTTCGATGTCAAGGTTCGCCGAAAGGCTCGTTTTGTGGATGAAGAGACCTGCACCGGCTGCAACCAATGTGCAGATGTTTGCCCGATTGATCTGGTCAATACCTTCGAGCGTGGTTTGACAACACGCAAGGCCGCTTACCGGAACTCCGCACAAGCGGTACCCAACGCATATACGATAGAAAAACAGGGCATGGCCCCCTGCCGAGATGCCTGCCCCACCGATCAAAGGGCTATGGGTTATATTGCCCTGGTGCGCGAGAAGCGCTATGCAGATGCCTACTGGGCCATCCGCCGGGAGAATCCATTCCCATCGGTTTGCGGGCGAGTCTGCAACCACCCCTGTGAAGATGCGTGCAGCCGGACAGAATACGACGACCCGGTCAATATCATGGCTATCAAGCGCTTCGTGTCTGATTGGGCATATGATCATCGCGACGAACTGCCCAATATGTACGATAAATCCTTGGCTGGCACTCCGTTCCAGAAAGATGCCCCTGCCACCGGTAAAAAGATCGCCATCATCGGCGCCGGACCTGCCGGGCTGACCGCCGGGTTGGATTTGGTTCGTTTGGGGCATAAGGTCAAAGTATTTGATGCACTCCCCGTGGCTGGCGGCATGGTGCGGGTGGGCATTCCCCCGCACCGACTGCCATACGAACGCCTGGATTGGGAAGTTCAGCAAATTGCCGATGAAGGTGTTGAAATCCAACTCGACACCTGGGTGGATGATATCCCCGGGTTGCTTGAAAATGGATATGACTCGGTCCTGATCGCTACTGGTGCTCACCAGGCTTTCAAGCTGCCCATACGCAATTCCAACCACCCAGACAACTGGTACAGCCTGGATGTGATCCGCAAAGGCTCCCTGGATGAGGAATGCGATCTGAGCGGCAAAGAGATTGTCGTGCTGGGTGCCGGCGATGTGGCCATGGACGCCGCCCGCGTGGCGGTGCGCATGGGCCAGCCCAAAGTAAAAATTGTCTGTCGAGGCATGCGGGCTTCTTTCAACGAGATCACTGAAGCCAAAGAAGAGGGCATCGAAATCCTCAGTGGCAAGACCTTCAAAGAAATCGTCGTCGAAGGCGATAAGATCGTGGGGGTAAAATGTTTGCGAGCTGACGTTGGCGACGTCGTCGATGGAAGACGCCAGTTCAAAGAAATCCCTGGCTCCGAACATGTGGTCAGAGCCGACATCATCATCTGGGCACTGGGTCAACGACCCGATTTCTCCTTCTTACCCTGGGACGGCAGCATAAACACCCGTTATCCGGTGGGCGTTTGGGCCGATGACGAGATGATGACTACCAAACCCGGTGTCTTCACCGCTGGCGACGTTCGGCGGGGCACCACCTTCTTTGTGGTGGATGCTGTTGCCGAAGGTCACCATGTCGCTCGCTGCATTGACCGCTATTTACGCGGCGAAGAGGGCCTCCCAGAGCCGGAGCGAATTCCGGTAGCGCATGTAAATCACGACGAAATCGAAGATGCCATTCAACGCGGGATTGCCAGCAATCTACCCCGCGTTCCCATTTCTACCATCCCCCCTGAAGAACGGGAGAACAATTTCAAAGAAGTAGAATTAGGTCTTACCGAAGAGCAAGTCCTGCAAGAGGCCTCACGCTGTGTGACCTGCGGGGTATGCTCCGAATGTATGGAGTGCGTAGTCGCTTGTGACCGGGGCGCCATAAGTCATGATGTGCTCGACACGTACGAAGACATCAATGTGGGCACCATCATCCTGGCTACGGGTTTCCAAGATTTCGATCCCTCGGTGGCTCCTGAATATGGCTATGGTAAACATCCCAATGTGATCACAGCGATGGAATTCGAGCGCATGATCAGCACCAGCGGGCCCACTGGGGGCAAGGTACTCATGAAGAACGGGCACCCCCCCAAGAGTGTGGCAATTTTGCACTGTGTCGGCAGCCGGGATGAAAACTATCATGAATACTGTTCGCGGGCCTGCTGCATGTATTCCCTCAAACTGGCCCAATTGGTTCACGACTATGTCGATGCCGAGGTTTTCGAAGTGTATCGAGACATGCGCACCTTCGGGAAGGATTACGAAGAATTCTACAACCGTACCCAACTGAAAGGTGTGAATTTCTACCACGGGCGGGTTTCCGGAATCGAGGCTAATAATGGGCATCTGCATGTCCGCTGGAATGAGAATTTCTTTGAGCAGCCGGATCATGTTGATGTGGATATGGTTATCCTGGCAACAGGCTTCGAACCCCAAACTGACGCCGGACAAGTTGCCAGCACCTTTGGTGTCAGTCGCAGCCCCGATGGATTCTTCCTCGAGCGCCACCCCAAGCTGGGTCCTGTAGAAACAGCGACCACCGGCATCTACCTGGCAGGCGCCTGTCAAAGTCCCAAAGATATTCCTGATAGCGTTGCCCAGGCAGCAGGGGCCGCAGCTGCGGCACTTTCACTGATCGATCAGGGTACGATCTCTTTGGATCCTTCGGTAGCGCTGGTTGACATATCCAATTGCGCTGGATGTGGTCAATGTGCAGAATCGTGCCCTTACGGTGCAATTCAATTGGAACAAAATCTCGCCACGATCAACACGTATTTGTGCAAAGGTTGTGGAACCTGTGCCGCGTCATGCCCCAACAAGGCCATGACCTTGATCCATTACGACGACAAACAGGTGGTCGCCGAGATTATTGGCGCACTATCATAGAGGTTGCCTATGTATGAACCAAAAATCATCGCATTTTTATGTTCGTGGTGCAGTTACACCGGCGCCGATTTAGCCGGGACTTCCCGTCTGAAATCACCCTGGAATTTGCGCGCTATCCGAGTGCCGTGTTCAGGGCGGGTCTCCCCGGAACTGGTCATGCGAGCTTTCGATCAGGGAGCCGATGGTGTCATCGTGTTAGGTTGTCACATTGGCGAATGCCATTATGATAACGGCAACCACCGCACTGCTAAACGCATGCCCATCCTTCACAGTCTGATGAGCTTTAGCGGTCTGGAACCCGAACGTTTTATGCTCGATTGGGTTTCAGCATCCGAAGGCGAGCGATTTTCTCGCATCGTCAGTGCCTTCGTCGATCAGGTGCGTGAGCTTGGGCCATTGAATTGGAGCGAGAATGGGCAGAGTTTGAAAGCTGATGAAAAGGAATGGTTTGCAGTGCCTAGCGGGAAGCAGGCAACCATTAGCGGAAAGCGTTCGGATGCCGAATTTGCTAAAGCCATTCAGGCGCAGGCCAAAGAACTTCTTGCCGACAATGCCGTTGACTGCGTGATCGGCTATGAAGTTGGTCCACGCGGATGGACTCGCCCAGCTTTCATCTATTCACCCGAGGATACGGATCGGTTGGTTTGGAATCAGGATTGTACTCACAACCTGACAACCTATCTCAAGGATAAGCTGGCAGTCGACAGCCGCCAGCCGGAAGCAGAAAAGCCTCGTGTGGCCGTAGTCACCAAGCCCTGTGACAGCAAAGCAATAAACGTGCTGATGGCCGAAAAACAAATTGAGCGAGAACAAGTCCATGTTATTGGTGTAGCTTGCGAAGGGATTGCCGACTGCCGACAGCATGAGGCAGACCGCGGAAAGCGGTCAGCCGGAAACGGGAAGCAAGCGCTGCAAGATCGTTGCGTTCGCTGCGAGCAACGTTCGCCGGTTGTGTATGACACGCTGATTGGCAATGCAAACACAATCAACTTCGAAGTTGCTGAGGGACTATCCCCATCGTTGACTCAACTTGATAAGCTTTCCCCAGGCGAACGAATGGAATATTGGCTATCAGAATTCGATCGCTGTATCCGCTGCTATGCCTGCCGGCAATCCTGCCCGATGTGCAATTGTCCCACCTGCTTATATGAACGGGATGACTCGCTCTGGGTAGGCATGAATATCGCCTTGAACGAAAAACGGACCTTCCACCTGGGCCGGGCTTATCACCTCGCCGGGCGTTGTATCGGCTGCGATGAATGTCAACGAGCCTGTCCGGTAGATATTCCCATCAGCTTGTTGAATATGAAAATGGCCCAGGAAATGCAGGCTCACTACGGCTTCCAGGCTGGCATGGCCCCAGTGCCTTCGCCAGTCACAACCATATTAAGCGGGGAGGAGGTCTAACATGGCTATTAATCATAAAAAGCTGGCAAAATGGTTAGATGCTATCGCTGCGAACAGCACCCTAATAGCCCCTCGGGACGTGTCCGGCATCTTGCTTTACCGCCCAGTGGAGAGCAGCCAACAGGTAGTTTGGGATACCATCAAACCGGTTCTCTCGACCAAAGAAGCCTTTTTCCCACCAACGGAAAGGCTGCTGACCATCAAGAAGACTGGCCAGGAAATCGAACTCAAAGAGACTCTCCCCGATCAACAACAGGTCATTTTTGGGCTGCGGCCTTGTGATGCCCGCGGCGTAATGGCCCTGGATGCCCTCTTCCTGGATACTGATCCTGCCGACAGCTATTATCAAAAACGCCGTGAAAACACCACCCTGGTAGGTATGGCTTGCAAAGAACAAGCCGAAACCTGCTTCTGCACCCAAACGGGGGGGGCACCCGATGACCCTGCCGGGATGGACGTCATGATCACCGAAGTCAAGGGCGGGTACGAAGTGCAGGTATTCTCCGACAAAGGCGCCTTGGTGATAGATGCGTTAGGATTACAAATTGAAAAGACTGAGCCAGTCAATCATCAATCAGAAATCAACATTCCTCAATCATCAGCCTGGCCCCCGCAATTCAACGACCAATACTGGGCAGATATGTCAGAGCGCTGCCTGAGCTGCCGCGTTTGCGCCTATGTTTGCCCAACCTGCCGCTGCTTCGATGTGCGCGATGAAGCCATCGCTGGCAATGGGGGCGACGAATTCGAGCGCATTCGCTGCTGGGATAGTTGTGCCAGCGAAATTTACCGCCGCGAGGCCAGCGGGCATAATCCACGGGATGCCAAGGGCGAACGTTTGCGCAACCGTTTCTTCTGCAAGTTCTATTATTATCCCGAGCAGTATGGGCCACTGGCGTGCACCGGCTGCGGGCGCTGCATTGACTCTTGCCCGGTCAACATCGATATCACAGAAGTCATGGATCATTTGGCGGAGGAGAGCGCATGAGTGAAAATGGAAAGAATGCCATGCTCCCATATTTGGGCAGATTGGAAGCCGTCCAAGATATTGCCGAAGAAGTGAAATTCTTTAGCGTGAAACTGTTAAATGGGGGGAGTGAATCCTTCCAGGATTACCAACCAGGACAATTCGCCTTCCTTTCCGCCTTTGGGGTGGGTGAGGCCCCCTTTGGCATTGCCTCTACCCCGGAGAGAAGCGATCTGCTCGAGTTCGCCGTTCAACGGCATGGCGGCGTCACAACCGAGATGCATGAACTTGGTGAGGGTGACCTGATCGGCGTGCGCGGCCCGCTGGGCAACAGTTTTCCTATGGACCAGTTCAAGGGTAAGAATCTTGTTGTCCTGGGAGGCGGAATCGGAGGCGCTCCGCTGCGACCGGTCATCCAACATGTGATTGACCACCGGGCAGATTATGACGATTTGACCATATTTTGGGCAGCTCGCCGCCCCGATCTACTGCTCTTCCGTGATGAATATGAAGCCTGGTGGACCGCTCCAAACACCAGTCTTTACCTGACCGTAGACGAAGCCGACAGCAATTGGCACGACAACATTGGCCTGATCACAGATCTATTGAAAAAGAAAACTCCCTCCAATCAAAATGCGGTCACAATTACCTGTGGCCCCCCAGTGATGATCCACTTTGTGCACAAGGTTTTGGCCGAGTTAGGCTTTTTACCTGAACAAAGCTATGTCACCTTGGAAGCCCGCATGCACTGCGGCGTGGGCAAGTGTGGGCGCTGTAATCTGGGGGAGAAGCTGATCTGCGTAGACGGCCCTGTCTTCTCCATGGCAGAAATTGGCCAGATGTTGGAGAGCTTCTTATAGAATTCTTATCGTGCAACTGAAACCCCGCCAACTTCAACATGATGAATAGCTGGCGGGGTTTTTCTTTTCTATGGAGCCAGAGCTTTTTATAGTCCAGACATTTTGTCATGCTGACGCCGAAGGCTAGTGAAGCACGATACGCCAGAGGCGCGCCGGCGCGCCAAGACGTAGCGCAGCCTGGTTTGCGCTACACTAGACCCTTCGGCGGATCCCGCTTGCAGATGTAGGGCAATAAGAATACAATTACTCGAATTGATTGACATTTACTCATTTATCAACAATCTGGAATAAGGACCATGCCAAAAGATAATCGCCCCGTTGTTTGGTCTTCTGAACATGGGGATTTACGCAAAAAGAAGGGCCAGCAGAAAATATCGAAAACATCGCTGCCACCCCAACAGCAAACCGCCTACCTGCACCGTGAATCCAAAGGACGCGGTGGAAAGACGGTCTCGCTGGTCAAAAACCTGGTACTCTCAGAGAAAGATTTGAAAGCGCTGGCAAAAAATATCAAACGCGCTTGCGGCACCGGCGGCACAATCAAAAATGGCGTCATCGAAATTCAAGGTGAACACCGCCAAAAAATCGCCGATGTGCTACAAAAACTGGGATACAAGGTCAAGAAAGCTGGGGGTTGATCCATAATTGATGCATGGTTGGCCATAGAATGGTCAAATTAATCGCCGCTTTCACCGCATCGAAGTATAAACTTCGTTTCAGTTTTGCACTCTAAAGAGAGGATCTTATGCTCACCTTTCAATATCACCCTGACATCCTGAGCCAGTTCAAAGATATATGCGCGGGGGTTGTACTGGCGCAAGGTTTAAAGAATGGCCCCACTCCAGAACCGCTTCGTGCAGCATATCTGGCTGAACAACGGGCCACAATAGACCGCATTGGCAGCACTCCTCTGAGCGAAATCGAAACGTTGGCGGCCTGGCGTAAAGCATTCCGCACTTTCGGCGTCAATCCAACCAAATATCGCAGCGCCCCTGAAGCGCTTCTGCGCCGATTGACAAAAAAGGGCGATATTCCCTTTATCAACGCCATCGTTGACCTGGTCAACATGGTCAGCATTCGCTATGCCTTACCGGCGGCTTGTTTCGATATCAACTCATTTCAAGGAGCCACAACGGTTCACTTTTCCGATGGAACAGAACGCTTCACTCCCTTAGGGCAGTCTGAATTTGTACTCCCGGTACCCGGGGAAGTCATCTTCTCAGATGGAACCGGTTTGGTGAGTGCCCGCCGTTGGTGCTGGCGGCAAAGTGCGCAGAGTGCTGCTCAAGAATCGACCCAAACAGCGATCTTCACGATTGAGGCTCAACACAAAAATGGACGCTCTGTAATCGAGGCCGCGCTGGCAGACTTATTGGCATTATTACAAGAGTATCCAGGCGGTAAATTCGAATACGGAATCCTTGACTCAGCAAATCCTTCCATCTCATTGAGTTAGGAATTCAGCTTTGTTTCAACCTTTTTGATCAGCATTTCGAGGGGGATTTCTGCCAGGGATGTGAGTCTCAGATCAGCGTGATCTAAATCGAGCTGCGCGGTCAATGGGTTGGGCACGGCCACACTAAAAATGCCTGCCGCTTGAGCAGCGGTAACCCCATTGGGGGAATCTTCGAGGACTATGGCTTCATCAGACTTCAAGGCCAAAGATTTTAGGGCCAGGTTATAAAGCTCGGGGTGGGGTTTTGCTCGTTGGACATCATCGGAGGTATGTACCGCCTCAAAATAGCCGATCAGGCCCAAACGTTGAAGATGACCTCCTACCCAATCCAATTCCGAACTTGAAGCAATGGCCAGCTTCAATCCCAGTCGCCGCGCATCTTCCAGATAATCAACAACGCCTGGCAAAATGGGCTGCTGATCGATTAATGCCAATTCACGTTCCAGTCGATGGGCTCTGACGTTCTCACGATCTTTCAAGGGATATCCCAGTGCTTTTTCCAGGCGTTCCAGAGGATCAAAATGCTCATTCACTGAGATGCCGATTATCTGACCCCACTCGTCAAAAGGCAAAACCTGGCCAAATTCCTGAAACAGCTCCAACCAGGATTGGTAAACTGTGCTCTCTGTATCCAAAATCAAACCGTCAAAATCAAATATCAAACCTCGTATCACGATATCGCCTCCGGTTGAAACCTTTTCTTTTGATGAACGTAAACTGAAATGAGGCATGATTTTACAATAGACTTGTCCACCTGCCCACTTACCCTTATAATGCCTCAACGGAGGAACAAATGGCCGATAAGAATAAAAATCGAGACAAACCAGAAAAAGGTTTCTTCAGTAACATCAGCAACGAAATTCGGCTGGTTTTTCGTTTATTAGCTGATACCCGGATTAGTTGGTGGTTGAAAATATTGCCTTTTGGTACGCTACTTTATTTCGTTTTTCCTGACCTCGTTCCGGGGCCCATCGATGACGCCATGGTCATTGGTGTAGGCATCTATTTATTTGTAGAACTCTGCCCGGCAGAAATCGTCGAAGAGCATCGAGAGGCATTACGCAATACGATCCCAGGAGATTGGCGTGATCCAAACTCGAAGAGTGAGCAAAATGGTGATGTTGTTGAGGGTGAATTCAAAGACGAATAAAAGCATCCCATCGATCCCCATTAGTTAGTTTTCCCCCTGTCGAGGTGTACATGGTCCAGCGGATAATATTTCTAATTGTAATCTCGATAATTGTTATTTCAGCTTGCGCAACTTTTACTCCGCTGGCTACACCTTCTCCCACGCCGCTTCCCCCAACTCAAACTCCATTACCTACGCAAACACCTACCAAGACCCACACCCCTTTACCGCCAACAAGCACGCCTCTGCCTCCAACCCAGACACCTGAACCAACCAGCACACTTTCTCCGGTTGTGCGCTTTGCCGTCATCGGAGATTTCGGTCTGGCTGGACAACGTGAAGCCGATGTTGCTCATCTGATCACCAGTTGGCAGGTCGAATTCATCATTACCACCGGAGATAACAATTACCCCAGCGGTGCTGCCGCAACCATCGATGAAAACATCGGTCAGTACTATCATGAATATATTTATCCTTATGTTGGCAATTATGGACCCGGGGCTGAAATTAACCGGTTCTTCCCATCTCTGGGTAACCACGATTGGGCAGCTGATAAAGCTCAGGCGCATTTCGATTATTTCACTCTGCCCGGCAATGAACGCTATTATGATTTTATATGGGGGCCTGTGCATCTCTTTGCCCTGGATAGCGATTCGCGCGAACCCGACGGTGTCGGAGCTTCGTCAGTTCAGGCCAATTGGCTCAAGGAACGATTGGCAGCGTCTACCAGCCTCTGGAAAATCGTGTACATGCATCATCCGCCCTATTCATCGGGACATCACGGCTCCACAGATTGGATGCAGTGGCCCTTCAAAGAATGGGGAGCATCGGCCGTTATCAGCGGCCACGACCACCTCTATGAGCGTTTGATTATCGATGATTTCCTTTACATCACCAATGGGCTTGGCGGCAGCCCAAGGATTTATTGGTTCTTTTCACCCTTAGAGGGAAGTCAGGTTCGTTTCCGGGACGATAATGGCGCCATGTTGGTCACAGCATCCGAAGACGAAATCACATTTCAGTTCATTACCCGCGCTGGCTTATTAATAGACTCGTACACAATCTCCGCCGAATGATCACCCAACCCTTATCCTTTTCAGGACTAACCTCATGAAAACACCAGATCGCTCACAAATGATCCTCATTCTGGGTATAGTATGCACTTTGATAGCCTGTTCTGTGGTTACCAGGATAGAACAGACACCGCTTCCGACTTTTTCCCCGCCTACCAAAACAGTTCCATCCGTAACCAATGAAGTATCCACACCAACTGCAGTCGCCACAACACCGATAATCCAATGCACACCGCCTCCCTGCAATGAGAATGAAGCCTATCACTGCCCCGAAGAATGTCCTGGCGGGTGTGGTACAACCTGTGCTACACATACACCCTCCGCTGATACTCAGGCAGCGCAAATACCTGTTGCCAATCTGTATCAATGGAGTCTCATCATCGATGGGCTGCAAAAACCAGTCGGGCTGGTTCACGCTGGCGATAAATCGGGGCGCATCTTCATCATTGAGCAGCCAGGGAAAATCCGCATATTCCAAAATGGTGCATTACTCCCCACACCCTTCCTTGATATACAACCGCGCGTCAACGATGGCGCCAGCGAGCAGGGTCTATTAGGATTAGCTTTTCACCCCCAATACCCTGACAATGGATATTTCTACGTAAATTACACAGATGCCCGCGGCGATACGGTAATTACCCGCCTGCGCGTGTCGGCAGATCCAAACCTGGCCGATCCAACAACCGAAGAAATCATTCTAACCATTGGCCAGCCTTTCGGCAATCACAATGGCGGGCACCTGGCCTTTGGCCCCGATGGCTTTCTCTACATCGGTACCGGCGACGGCGGCTCGGCCAATGATCCCCAGGGAAATGCCCAAAATCTTGATTCGCTTTTGGGAAAAATGCTACGAATCGATATCAACAATTTTCCCTACAGCATTCCTCCCGACAATCCCTATTCAGACGAAATTTGGGCCTCCGGCTTACGCAATCCCTGGCGCTACGCCTTCGATCCATTGACAGGAGATTTATTTATTGGGGATGTAGGGCAGAATATTTGGGAAGAGATTGATTTCTTGCCCGCGAGCGCGGCTCCTGGAGCCAATTTCGGTTGGGACTTTCAGGAGGCCAGCCACCCCTTTGAGGGTACTGTTCCCAAGGGTTTACCGCTGAACAACCCGATTGCTGAATATGATCACGCCCAGGGCTGCTCTGTCACTGGTGGAGAGGTTTATCGTGGTGCAATGTCTGAGTGGCAGGGCATCTATCTTTATGGAGATTATTGCTCCGGGTTGGTTTGGGGGCTGCTGCAACAAAATGACGGCAACTGGTCCAATGAGCTGCTCTTCGAAACGGGCGTAAACATCTCTTCTTTTGGCGTTGATGAATCTGGTGAAATCTACCTCGTTGATCATGGTGGACGGGTCTTTCGCTTGACGGGAAAATAAACTATTCAGGAGTTACGTAGTTCGCACCCTTCGATACGCCTTCGGCTACTCAGGATGCAATTTTTTCCCCAAATAATCTCAAGTGCGTAACGCCTAATATTAGAAGTTGAATTTTGTAAAAAAGTTCAACTTCTCTGGAATCGTAAC